>DAHVAI010000103.1 GCA_027314685.1 Nitrososphaerota archaeon
ACAGTGGGTCTCATAATTGACTCTGCGAGCTCTACCAGTCCGATTGCTGCGATTACACCCAAGCCTATTGTAGAGTATACCATGAGTCTCGCAAACGACGATGCGATGTATACTCCGGTGATTGCAAGAACTAGCGCAAAAACCCCTTCGACAGTACGCCTCCTGAAAGCAACATACGCGCCAAATCCTGCCAGGAGAATTATTATCGCGTAATCGGCAAAGAATTGACTGCCTGTGGGAATCGCTTGCTCGGCTACTGACTGCACTAGTGGATTTGTTTGTCTGAGTGAGGAATCAAGCACTGTGAGGTATCTCCCGGCCAAACCGCCGATCGCGCCAAACGAAGCGGCAATCAAGCCGCCGAAGACAAAAATCAGTAGAATCTTGACAAGATTCTTGTAGTATGAAAAAGGATCACCGTATTTCTTAACGACGTATGCAAGTGCAGCGAACAGCCAAGAACCCATCAAGCCTAATCCTTCAACATTGGTGACAATCGAAGGCCCAGGTCTGGGAGTGATCGCAGCGATCAGAAGAAGTAACGCGACTGTTATGGATCCTCCTTGAACTGTCTTTTGCAGGTCGACACTCTTTATGAAGGGAGCGATGAGAAAGAGAATCGCAAAGATCAGTGAAAACAAGTCTCCTCCTCCCCAGTCAATCATGGAATAGCCAAACATGACCCCTGCTATACCTGCTCTTAGTATGGTCCCACGCGTTGACGTCTTTGAGCTGTAAATTGTCAAGAAGAAATATGCGCCTATTGCAGAAGCGAACAGGGAAAGCGGTTCGGATTTGAACCAACCTAGGTTTCCTCTTTCCAGTATGGGAGGTGAAACCGCGAAAATTAGAGCTGCGAATATGCCGCCAGCGCTGTTGGTTATCTTCTTGACAAGGAAGTACAGGGGTATTATCGTAAGTGAACCCACCATTACAGGAAAGAATACGAGGTAATCATAGTATGAAATTGGAATGTGTAGAGCAGAGTTGAGGAATAGGTAACTGAGGGCGCCAGTCAGTTCAAGACCCACTTGACTGGTGGCGGCAACATTCCTGCCCCACGGATACCAAGTTCTGATATCGTGCCAGTAAAAGTAACCCTGCTGATTATGGCACACCTGCGAGAGGTCAGAAGGAGGACAGTTCGGAGGATTGTTGAACAGTGAATAGTAAAGGCCATGTTGCTGAGCTAAGGTAACGACATGTAATGATGCATAATAATCCCAATAAGGGTCAAATTCGTTAAGGTACCAACCATAGACTGCAGGGTAAAGTCTCATGATAAGAGCAATCACAAAAATTAAGGACATTGCAAGGAATATGGTTGCACTGCGTCTCGTCATAACCGGGCGATAGAAGACTGATTTCGCCCCGGAAATTGTCTCTTTGACTGTCAAGCGGAATCGTGTTTGACAATAAAGTCCCTTTAAGGCTTCTGCCGTTCTTTCAGTCGTGCTCTAAGCTTGAGATGTACTCAGAGTAAGCTTTTGCATTTAGCAATTTTCCTGATTCTGCTGAATATGAAGATGATTCGATCTCGAGCATCCAACCGTCGTTGTAAGTGGATTTGGTTACGAGGTCAGGAGTCTGCACGAGTTGCACATTTGTTTTGACTATTTTCCCTGTTACAGGCATAAACACATCCGATACGGTCTTTACGGACTCGACCTGACCAAAGACATCGCCGGCAGTGAACGTCTTTCCAACTTCTGGGAGATTGACGTAAACGACATCGTTAAGCATTTTCGCGGCGTAATCCGTTATCCCGACGAGATATGTTGCACCTCTCGGAACTATCCATTCATGATCTTTAGTGTAGTAGTAACCATCGGGAATTTTGTAGCTTTTGTTCAATGCGATACGATCACCGTCTTTTCCATAAATAAAACTAAGTCTTTCGCTTATACCCATATCTGCTCGTGTCGTAGAAGGGAATACCCACTACTTCTGCGATTTTTTCAGCTTGATGAATCTTGATACCTAGTTTATGGCCAATTGATGAAATCGGCGTCGGAACGTATGCCATGCCGATCCCTTTCTTTAGCAATGGCGAAAACGTACCCGAGGTAACCTTGCCCGCAGGTTTGTCAGAGAAGAATACGTCGTAACCATGTCTGGGTATTCCGGAATCAATCAATGAGAACGCGACTCGTTTTCTACTCACTCCCTTTTTCTGCTGCGACTGTAGGGCTTCGCTTCCTACAAACTTCCTTCCATTTAGATCAACAATGCCTTCAAGAGAAGCTTCAATTGGGCTAGTGGTTTCATCGATATCTTGCCCGTAAAGGCACATTCCCGCTTCTAATCTAAGGGAGTCTCTAGCACCTAACCCGCAAGGAAGCAGACCATTTTCCCTTCCGTGGTTCAGCAACTGGTCCCACACGTTTGCAGCTTTTTCGTTGTTTGCATTCGTCGCATCATAGATTATAAGCTCAAAGCCATCTTCACCGGTGTACCCGGTTCTCGAAATCAAGCAGTGGGTGCCATTGACATTACTTGATACAAAAGAGAAACGCTTCAGCTCAGATAGGCTAGCCTCAGTCAGTTTTTGCAATATGTGAGACGCAAGTGGGCCCTGCAATGCAAATAGTGCAGTAATATCTGAAATGTCATCGAGTGATACGTCATAATCCTGGGATATGTTTCGGATCCAAGACAAATCCTTCTCTCTGTTGCCCGCATTGATCACCATTAGGTATTCGTCAGACGAAAAACGGTTCACGATCACGTCATCTATAATGCCGCCGCTTTCGTTGCACATGTTGGAATAGAACGCCCGACCATCGCGAATCTTCATACAACTGGTAGGAAGTAGCGACTCGAGAAAATCGCTTGCTTCGTGTCCGCGTATCGAGACTCTCCCCATATGTGAAACGTCGAACAAACCCGCAGTGTTTCTTACGGCCATGTGCTCGTCGACTATCCCAGAGTACCAGAGCGGCATCTCAAATCCAGAAAATTCGGTAAGCTTTCCGTGCCCTGAATGGAATTCGAAAAGCTGGGTTCTTCTAGCCAAGTGCGTCTAGATGCATGTAATTACTGACTAATTAGCGTTCAATTTGAGCTCTATCACTTCGACAAATTCAATAGGCAGATTTGAAGATTCAACTTTCGTGGGAAGGATAGAGCTTTTTCCTGTAAAGTGTGATGTAAAGACAGATCGATTTGATCTTGCTAAGGAACTAAAACAAGCGATCAAGAAAAATCGTATAGCACTAAAAGACGGTGACATTTTGGTTGTATCAAGTAAATACGCCGCTGTATCTCAGGGCCGTATCGCAGACTTGAACAAAGTGAAGGTAAGCAAAGAGGCAAGGCATCTGTCGAGGATTTACTCCTTGAAACCGGAGCTTGCACAACTTGTACTAGAAGAATCCGATTCAATACTTGGCGGTGTCCAAGGGTATCTGCTCGCAATGAGTGACGGGATTCTAGCTCCAAATGCGGGAATTGATCTGAGCAACTGTCCACGGGGGTTTGCGGTATTGCAGCCGTCCAATCCAGAGCGGCTTGCGGCATTTCTGAGGCAGCGAATGATGTCTGCTGGAGTCAAGTCAGGTGCGAGTCGATTGGGTGTGATATTTTCAGACAGCAGAATAACCCCTGCGAGACTTGGTACCGTTGGTATAGCAATAGCTTCAGCCGGTATCAGGAAAACAATCGACTTACGTGGCGCGCCTGATCTTTTCCAAAATGAGCTGAAGGTAACTCTGAGAGCTTTAGCGGATCAACTTGCTACTGCTGCAGAGTTGCTCATGGGAGAAACCAACGAGGGTGTTCCGCTTGTAATGATAAGAGGTATAGAAGACGCGTTTGAAACTCCCGCAACAGAGCTCGAGAAAATAAGTGCTATTCCTGAGGATAGGTGCTTGATAATCTCTGGATTGCGCCATCGGTACAGGAAAAGATCACGACTTTGAAACCTCAATACCAAAGTCTGAAACGAGAAGGGTTCTTCCGCAGGCTCTACACTTGTTCGCATTCGACCTTAACACGTCTTTAGGAGGCTTTAGGTCAAATCCCGAGTATAGTACACTGCCACAGCTCGAGCAGACGATTTCCAGAGGCAAGCGTCATGAGGGTATCCAAAATTCCTAATTAAAGTAAATGAACAGCAAAGAGAAGAAGTCTACGTGAATTGATGCCTTGTTGGAAGACTATATTCTTGTGGTCGCCGAAAAGCCAGACTCCGCTAGAAAAATAGCCTCAGCTCTTGGCCATGTCGACTTTGGCTTTTCGAAAAGAGCAGTCTTCCAGATACCAAATGCGTTTGATGGGAAAAGATACGTTGTGTGTTCCGCTCTAGGACACTTTTCTGAAATAACAGATCCTCAAGAAGTCAGGTCTGCTTTTCCGGTCTTTGATATCGATTGGTTTCCCAAAGTTGCAACAGGCAGAACAGGTTTTCGACTTGGTACGCACAAAGCAAGAATACTGCATCTAATCGCGAAACTATCCCATAACGCTACAAAATTTGTCAATGCTTGCGACTTTGATGTGGAGGGGGAAAATAGAGAGTACAAACATCCTGCAATTTGCCTGCGGAAATCCCAGAACAGTCTGGCGGGCAAAATTCTCCACACTGGTTGAAACTGAAATTCGAGATGCTTTCGTAAACCTGAAAGAACAGGAGACTTCGCGGGTTACTGCAGGAAAGATTCGGTACGCGGTGGATTTTCTTTGGGGCGTGAACCTGTCAAGAGCGCTGACGAAATTTGCACAGGTTCGAGCGGTACTTTTTCAAACGTAACCATCGGAAGGGTGCAGAGACCAACGCTGGCTTTTATGATCCAACGTGAGTTGGAGCGCGAGACCCATATTCCGCTTCCATGTTGGAATCTTGAATGCTCATTGGGCGCGAAAATTTCTCAGTTAGTTGCAAAATATTTGGAGAATCCGATTAAGACTGAAACGAAAGCGAAGACTATTTTCGAGTCAGTCTCAAAGGTAGAAACCGCGATCGTCACTTCCGTCGGAAGATTCAACTCAAGTACACCCGAGGTTTCCGTTCGACCTAGGTGAATTCCAGAGGGAGGCATTCCATTTTTTGGTTTTTCTCCTAGCGTGACTTTGAGAATTGCTGAAAAATTGTACCTTTCTGACCTAATTTCCTTTCAAAGAACAGACAGCCAGAAGTTACCTCCTTCGATTCAACCACTGAAGGTCCTCAAGGGCATTGGGAAAATGCAAGAATACTCTAATCTATTGAAATCACTCTTCGCCGAAAAGGAAATGCGAAGGAGCCCTTGGCAGGGACCAAGAGACGATCAAGCTCATCCTGCAATATATCCGACAGGATTGCACCTAAGGACTGCCTTGTCGTCAGAGGAAAGGAAGCTTTTTGATCTTGTTGTTTGAAGATTCTGCAACTCCTTTGCTCCAGGTGCACTAAACGAAAAGCGTAGAGCATCGTTTGATATCGGTTCAAACGAATTCTTGTTTGAGGACGAAAGACTTGTCGAGGGGAGATGGATGAAATACTATCCATTTAGAAAAGTACATCGTCAGGATATTGAAACTTCTCTTGAGGAGGGAGAGCGACTAGCAATAAGCAGCGTTACGAGCGAAATTTCGTATTCTAAGGCTCAGCCCCGTTACAATGAGGGTACGCTTCTGGCCAAGATGGAGTCAGAAGGGCTGGGGACCTAGGCAACGCGCGCTGATGTCATTTCCTCTCTGATTAATAGAGGATATTTGTCAAGATCAGGACTTATCCCTTCGGAAAACGCGCGAAGTCTGTTCTTCGAACTCAAAGAACGGCGTCCTGAAATAACGTCATCTGAACTGACGAGAGAACTCGAAAGAAAACTACAGCGAATGCAAGAAAAAAGTGAATCTGAGGGATCAATTTTGGTTGAAACAATGAGAGAGATCAGAAACTCGCTCAGAAAGATTCGCAATATAAACCAACTTCAATGGAGTTCATCCGGGGAGCACGCTGAGACTAACCAGAAACTGGGCGTCTGCCCAAACTGCAAGAAAGGAGATTTGGTTGCAATACGATCCTTCCATACGAAGAAGAGATTCATTCGCTGCGAGAACACAGAATGTCGAATATCTTCGCCTTTGCCGCCTCGAGGCGCAATCCGGAAAGTTGAAAGCGATTGTATGACATGTGGGTGGCCAATGATCATGATATCGCTCAGGAAAGGAAAACGAGCATCTCCAGCATGCTCGAATTACAATTGCTACTCACACAATAAATGAAGGTAGAGACTTTGTGCTACTGTGTGAGTTGTGCAACAGAATTACCTCTGATCATTGTAGATACTGTCGTTTGCATGAGATGGCCAGTGCTGAAGTGCCAGAAGGGTTTGAAAATTGGAAAAAGGCCTTTGTGAGTGCAAGTTTGGAAAGGTATTTAGAGAGTATTTTGATGCTAAAGGAAACTGGAGACGCCGCAAGACAGATAGCTAAGCATCTGTTGAAACAGTCTAAATGAGAGAATAGCACGTGGTATTGGTAGATTAGTTTGGGTGTAAAGAAACAAGTTCAAAGAGCAACAAGCAAGTTAACGTCACGATTGAAACAGCTTGGTTTACGGAACCTTTCAGGGACAGGTAGCTCGGGGAATCTGGTATCTCGTGGAATTGAATGGATTTACCTCCTTGCGCTCTTCTTGCTAGTGGCCGGTGTCGTAAATGCCATCGGAAATGCAGGAACTGCAGGATTGAATTTGGAAACAATTGTTCCAAACGCAGGCATTCAAAACGTGACTGAGACTTTCATCGTGTTGTTTGGATATATTGTTGGTTCGTTGGGCGCATACGCTCTTTATCTTAGCGGACGGCAGACCATTAGGGCAAGGTCTGCTGAAATGTTCTTCATTGGGGGAATGGCACTTCTCTCCGTCTCGATAACGCTGGGTTACTACATCGTTTACGTGAAGGGCGGCTAGACCTACAGCAGAACCGTCTGGACTTCATAAATTTCGCCGACATTCCTATCTGGCGACATGACTTCCACTAAAAGCATTCTATTGGGACTCTTGTTCGACTCACGTGCGTAAAGAATTATGTCGCTCTTAAAGCGAGCCATTCGTCCCCCCACGATGTCTCTGTCCCATTGTACTGCCTCGCTAGTCTTTCTAGGCCTTGATCTAGTAAGATTAAGCATGAGCAAAGTCTTGGAGAAGTTCTTTGCTGCTTCTTCAAGAAGCGAAATGATTATGGCAGTTCTGTGATTCGCGGCGGCAGAATCTTTGAGGTCGCCCACCAAAAGTAGATTTTGGAGCGTATTGATTGTGTCAATTGCTATGACGCCTCCTTCCCGACAGGACTCAATAGGCAAGAAGATATCGCTAATCTCGTCAGTGAGTTGAGGA
>DAHVAI010000113.1 GCA_027314685.1 Nitrososphaerota archaeon
GATCATACGACGCGGTGAATGCAAAGCTCGATGAAGAAGCTGGTTTTCCAGCCGTCTGCATGACGGATTTTGCACGGCTGCCTCTATGCTCGGAAATCCCGATGCAGGATTGCTTACAATGTCAGAGACGGTATCGAACGCATTGCGGATCGCGCGAGCAGTAGACATTCCTCTGATCGCAGATGCCGACACCGACTTACGGGAACCCGCTCAATATCGGTCGTACTGTTAGCCATTACGAAAATGGTGGCGTGCCTGGAATTCATATAGAAGATCAGGTATTTCCGAAGAAATGTGGCCACGTGCAAGGGAAACATGTAATGCCCGCTGAAGAGAAGACCCAAAAAATTCTAGCGGCAGTTGATGCAAGACTTTCCAAGGATTTCATCATAATTGCAAGGACTGACTCGCGAGCTGTAGATGGTCTTGATTCCGCAATCAGTCGAGCAAAGATATACAAGAAGGCAGGCGCGGACGTGCTGTTTATCGAAGCTCCGGAAAGTCGGGAAGAGATCGAAAAAGTTGCGAAATCCCTAAAAGGAAACCCGCTTCTGTTGAACTGGCTAGAGGGCAAGAGAACTCCGCCCTTAAGTTACGAAGAGCTAGATCGGCTGGGATCCAAAATTTTACTATTTCCTCTGGGAGGACTCCTTACAACCTATAATGTAATTCTCGAACACCTCTTGACGACAAAGAATGAAGATATGCCAAAAAACGCCTTGAACCGAATGACTAGTTTCAGCGAGTTTCTCGATTTTATTGGGCTTCAAGAGATAAAGAAGCTGGAAAATCGCTATGGAGTTTCCAAAAGATCGAGTAGGAACGCGAACTCTTTGAGTTATCGAAGGGTATTGGGAGTGATGCCCACTTCTTCCAGGCCGAGGGCTCTAAGATAGTGGTTCAACGCATCGTTAGAGTCAAAGATCCTTGTGAATGAAGGCGAGATGGAGAGTTCGAATCTGCTACTATCTTTCCTCCTAACGGCAGCGATATAGTCGTGGCTCTTCGGCGTTGCAACAGACTTGTCCAAGTCAAGCTCAGCACCAGCGCGGCAATCTAAATGCCATTCATCGATACCGCAACGAAGCCACAAGGCAAACCCTTGACGAGATTTGATTACTAGCCTTATTTCGTTATCTCCCAAGGAGATTCTGATTCTCTTCTGCTAGCGAAACAGAACGAGATTAAGAATATTCTGAAACGAGTCTGATCACTGAACGCCGGTCTGAACTTGACTCAGTTTAGAATCTTGTCTTGTCAGAAAGACGCCTTGGTCCCGGCTGTGGTACTGCTGATCTTTCCACGACAAGTGATCTTCAGTACCAGTCCGAAAGACTTCCTTTCAGTGCGGGCAGGTCGTGACAAAGTGAACAAGTGCCCTCTTCAGAAGTTGCCAATTCACAATCGTCTTGCCCGTAGTTGGAAAGTCGAGGATATACTCTGTGTTGCACTTTGGACATCTGGCAATGATCGGCAAGAAAGACTAGCCGTCAACATCATTCGTACATAATATATTGATTGAAAGGTGCATCTGGACTGCTAATGAGATCAAGTTTCGCCTAGTATCTAGTACAGATCTAAAAGACACGCGTTTCACTTTTTCCATCTGTGTTATTGGATTCAGGTGAACTGCAACAGCTCAGTTTCGCAAAGGACGCTCTAACATGATAGTTGAATTGTCCAACCGAGCTTAAATATCACCTTCAGTGTTGCGTTGCATCGTGAAGAAACCGCTTTCGATTAAAGTGATCAACATCACTGTGCTCATCGTAACACTGGCAGGTTTTGCCCTTTTTTGGAATTGATCGGCGTGACCGGCGCGCGCACTGCACCGTCCATCCATGTTGGAAGGCTACTACAAACGTTTCTGGCGCATCAGAGTCAATCACAGTTCCGGTTTCACTTCAAACCCTGGTCGGATCGCATTAAACAGCATTGGCATCAAGATTGCAATCTCAGATTCTAACGGATCAGTAATTTCAAACGGCGATGGAGTAAGCAACCTCACGCTGGGAACCATCAGTGTCAGTCCATACAACTCGACCTTCGCAAAGTTTAGCATACCCCTACGTTTCGTGGACCAGTCACAGTATTTTGGAGTGAGCGGTTCATTAGGCGGGAAGATCACGGACCAATCTGGTCAAACAATCGGCGTAATCTCGACACGAAATATCGACGTCAACACCCAGGCTGCCTTTTCCGGTCTGCTTAGCGGTTATGTCAGTTCGACCGCCAGTCCCAAGTCTGTTGTTGCACATCTAGAGTTCCAGACGTCATTCGGGGCTTTCTCAGAGGTGATACCTATGCCTAAAATTCTCGATTTAGAACTGTCAACTCCAAGTTTCATAGGATGGATAATCTTAGCATTTATCTTGGCAGGAATTGATTTCTTCTTCCTGTACGTCTTGATCTCACCGAACGCGTTGTTTGTGGAAAATCTCACTCCCGCGAGGCTCGACCCGTTCTTCACGGCTATGCACAAGTTCATCACTCCAACTTTACCCATAATAGGACTGATCATCGCGTTCCTGATCTTTTTCGATCAGATATTCAGTCAGACCAGGATAGAAGGAGGGTTTGTGATCATAATGTCGACCCTGTTCGTGTGGTACATTTTCAACGTATTCCAGGGAGGGACTCTGCACATCTCAATTCCAGCCGGGATCGTACAAAATGTGACAGGATACATTTACTGTGAATGCCTTTCTCATCATGTGGTTGTTGATACTACCGTCGCTCTTGTCGATCGCAAAGGGAGGGCTAATGCTGTTCTATTCGAACAGGCCTCCCGCAAGCCCTTGATGTATGTCTATTCTTCCTTTTCGTCTTCGGCGCCTGAGATCCAAGAATAGCCCTTCTCTTCGAGTTTGTTTGCAAGCTCTGGTCCTCCAGATACAGCAACCTTGCCCTTTACTAACACATGAACAAACTGCGGTTTGACGTACCTAAGAATCCTCTGATAGTGCGTAATTAGGAGGATTCCGATTTCTGATGTCTTTACCGAGTTGATGCCATCAGATACGAGTTTCAGTGCATCAATGTCAAGACCAGAGTCAGTTTCATCTAGAACGGCAAACTTTGGTCGGAGTACGGACAATTGCACGACTTCAGCTTTTTTCTTTTCTCCGCCTGAGAACCCTTCGTTCAGGTACCTAGTAGCAAAGCTTCTGTCCATTCCTACCACTTCAAACTTGTCTTCGAGAAGCTTTCTGAAATCTCTAACGAG
>DAHVAI010000071.1 GCA_027314685.1 Nitrososphaerota archaeon
GTAGCTTTGATTTTGAGACTGTGTTTGATAGTTCTGATAATAGTAAAAAGAAGCTACTCCAGAGACTATGACTATGATTGCGACAAGGACAGAAATTATACCATAGAAAGTATTTTGTTTTTGCATTTTCTTACAACTCGCTTTTTCTTATATTTGCATCGTAGGCCTTTTGGTCCCGATTATCGGATTGTCTCCCTTTGCTGCCTTTATCGTAAGTATGCTTTCCTGTCTTCTAAAGACTCGCAAAAAGTAGACAATTATCACTGGAGCCAGGGCGGAACCGAGTACGAAATCTCCCAGCTCGTGGAACACCATGAATGGAATTCCAAATCCTTCGTAGTATAGTAATGCATCGACGGTGACATGTGGCCACACGATCAGTATTGCGGTTCCAAAGTTAGTCGCAGTGTCCCAAAGAAATGCACAGACTGCAAGGATGGAACCGAAGTATACGTTCAAGGAGGATATCGGCCGGATGTCGTGGCCCCAGATCTTTGAAGCTCCCCAACCGGAAAATGCATAGATGATGTTTGCAGCTACCAGAAACGGGATGATTAGCCCCCCGAATCCGTCTGGACTGATTGTTCCCCAGATCAACTCTGTGAATATTGCTACTGCTGCACCTATTTTGAATCCAAATGCATAGGCTGAGGAAAATGTCAGAGTGAAGACAAGCTTCACGTTCGGAATAGGAAGCATTGCGTAATCAGTGACTATCGCAAGAGAAGTGAATAGTGCAATGATCGAAAGCTTCTGGGTCCCATTCATGGTGTAATGGTTGGCTAATCCAGCCAGCTCCTTAAGGATATCGAATGTTCAACGAGCTCGTCATCATTATTCTTCCATCAGTGAAGTCAAAAACCCGCTTTGAGTCGCGATTGTCAGGGAAAGATACAGAAGCAGAGGAAAATATGCTTGCCAAGTTTACTTCAACGAGTTGTTCGTCCCTCTGGGAATCCTGACACGAGTACCTCCAGCATAGTCCGACCCTTTGAATCGGGAGTTCACATTCATTGCCGAACGTGAGGGAAGACTTCCAAAGATGCTCGGATTTCATGCTCCGTTGAATAACTGAATAAACGTACAGTTCTTTCGCTACTAACTGTTTCACAAGGTCTTCATTCGCATGAAGGGGTTGTACATCGACACATGCGAGTGTGGAATCAAATTCAAACTCCTCGCTTGTTTCCCCAAATCAAAATGTGAAGCCTAGTCGAATATCGGTAGCCCATATCGTCGCAGGCTTTCAGGAGCCAAGCGGTTCTCTCATTCAGGATTCTAGTTTCTGTTCCCTCGGGCATTAACATGACTCTCGAGTTTGCAATTTCATACCTCTTAACCAAAAGCTTGATCTCTTCTAAATCTGTCAAAGACTGAACCACGAACTTGAAGATTGTATTTGGCAGTTTCCCAAACAATCCGAGAACTTCCGGTTTCTCTCTCATCTGCGAATTGCCTGAACTCTCAAGTTTGGGCGAGACGTTCCACTGGTCTACCCAAGGTAAAATCTCGAGGCCCGGCTTGACCGTTCCGCTAGTTTCAACCTCGATAAAGAAATCCCTTTGCTCCTT
>DAHVAI010000115.1 GCA_027314685.1 Nitrososphaerota archaeon
GCTGGATAGCTGACAAGAAAAACGAAAAGAAGCTATCTGCCCAGAGCATTCAAACCTATATCCGTTCGACTTTGCCCCTTCTCAAATTTACGAAGGTGAAGATAGACTACGACACGATCAAGGATGCTCTACCGAAGAAAAACAAGCCAAAGAACACTGTACCAACACTCCAACAAGTGCGCAAACTATACGAAAATTGCGACGTTCGAGGAAAATTCATAGTTTCACTCATGGTGTCCGGTGGTTTTCGTGTTGGTGCGTTTGATTATTTCACGCTCAAAGACCTACAGCAGGTCAAAGACATGAAAATAGGCCGGCTTTTAGTCTATCGTGGCGAGCCGGAGGAGTATGTTTGCTACGTTTCAGGAGAAGCAATGCAAAACTTTGAGAACTATCTAGAGACTCGCAAGAACGTGGGAGAAAAACTCACTCCCGATAGTCCCCTAATTCGCAACATATTCAGTGCAATCAGAGATTACAATCCCTCGACTGATGTCGTAGAAAAAGCATCAGCGAACTCGATTCAGCAATGGTTGATGGACGCGTGGGCAAAAGTCCTGGAGACACGAAGTTTCAAACAAGCTCATTTCAGCCGGGCATTCTTCAAGACCATGTTAGAAGATTCAGAGATGAAAACTGGATATGTTGAACTGCTTATGGGTCACGCAACCCAGTACGGCAACGAGCTAGCGTACAACAAGCCAAACGAGCAAAAATTAGCCGAGATTTATTCGAAATACGCGAAGCTGCTCACGATCTCCGAAACTGTGGAGCTTACAGAGAAGTTAACCAAAGTAGAAAAGGAAAAGTCAGCTCTCGAAGATATCCACTATGTCAGGTCGAAAAGACTAGAAGATGATCTGGGCGGAGCTAATCAAGAAATTGCAGTTTTAAAACGTGAGAAAACAGCATTGGAGGAAACTATGAGAGACGCGATACGCAGGATTACCGAGCTTGAGAACAAAGAATAGAACGAGTGTTGCTATTTCTTCCCTTCCCGGATCCAGAGCTTCAAAGCTTCTTCCATCGCCTGGTTCAATGACCCCTTCTTGAATCCAAACTTTTTCGCTGCTTCTAGTCTAAACTCTTGTTCGAGCTTGTCGTTTACGGTTATGTTGATCCTACCCATTTTCATAAAGTCTGCACTCAAAGGATAGTTAGCACTTGAGTTTAATAACACTACCGCACTTTCGCACATACGCACTAGACATATATATCGCAGAATCCAGGGGTCGAGTTATGTCTAGACTAGAAAAAATGCAAAAACTAGTATTGACGGGTTCGCAGACAACAATCCAGGATATCCTGGAATTTCAGGAGGAATTCAAACTCGACAATTCAACCCTTTTGGAGAAAATCAGATTAAGTCTGAATAATTCCAAAGTCGAGTGTGAAAGATGCGGTAGATTCACGCCTCAAGTGATGGCTCCCGGGTTCGGGGTCTGTTACCATTGTAGTCACGATAACTCAAGACTAACAAGAATCGAATGAGCTTCTAGGGGCGTTACCCCTTCCCTTTT
>DAHVAI010000118.1 GCA_027314685.1 Nitrososphaerota archaeon
TGTTGTTACGCGATGTAGAGTTTCTTACATACGATCTCCTGCAAGCTACGGGAGTTGATGTAGTACTCGGGAGGAGCGCACTACAGGGAATGAAAATGCAAGTCGATTTCGTGTCACACAGGTTAGAGTTGCAGAGAACGATGAGGTAAATGAAATTCCAACTAAAGAGCCCAATGATACTGGTAAGCAGAGTAAAGGGATTGAATGGGAATGTGAGAGAACTAGGCGCGATTCTAGATTTCAATTCCGAGTACTGCGCTATCTTTGCCAAGGACGGGGTTGCCTTGGGATACACTGATGCGGCTGTACCTCCGAAGGTCTGGCGAAAAACTCATGAGGATAAAGTTCCGTTTATTGTTGATTTCCGAGGAATTGAGAGAGCGACGATCTTTACCCTCGCTGAAATCTCTTTGGGACAGTTTACTGCTAAAAATGTGGAAACGGCAATAATTGAGCTGGATATACCAACCGCGGCCCCATTTGACCTTATTCTAGGCCGAAGTTTTTTGAAAAATTTCCGGGTAGAAGTAGATATGAAGCAGGGCTGCCTAAATCTCAACCAATTCGAGAACACTGAGACGAAAGCCCAGATTAATTAGAGCGGGCATCAGATAATCGACGTCGTCTCGCAGCCTAGAAAAAAACGTTCAGTCCTTTGAAAGTGATGTAGCAGGCCTGACTTGCACAGGTGCACTAGTGAACTCATAGTTAAACTCATGGCCAGTAAAGTAATGAATATCTAGTCTAGGAAAAAAGGGACCCCCGGCAGAGTTCCAAGTCACGTTCACAGGCTCAGAGATTAGTTTTACAAAGGAGCCAAAGGAATAAGTCATTGGTTCGCCAGTGTTTGTGTTATTCGAAACCACAGTGAGATCTAGGCCGTAAGGTAGGTGGAGAACTTCGCTCGTGTTTTCGAACGGGGTGGAGTTATCGTAGGCCAAACTGGCATATTCTAAACCGCTGTAGTTCAAAGACTCCGACATTGTACCATATGCGAACAACTGAACTGCCGTTCCCACTTGGAAATTCTGATAGCTGACTACTTCTAGATGGACATCTATGAATTGGTATGCCGTAGTGCAGTTTGTACAGATAAATGGAGTCCCTGGTTCATTTTGCCATTTTAACTCGTAGTTGAGAGTGACTACTTGCGAAGCGTTTGATCCAGTCACTTCAGTAGACGCCTTTGTCGAAAAGGAGTTGCTGCCGAACCCACTTACGCCCCCTAGTGAGATCACTAGCGCTAGGGTTACTGCTATCACAATAACTTTGATTATCAGATATGCCGCGGGCATCATTAGACGCGATCTGAGGGACAAATGGTACGCCTATTCCATTGTGATACTGACTAAATCTACTTTAGAATTACAAATTTGATATGCCTTAATGGAACTCTTTTTCTTTGGAATAACGCATGAGCTTTTCTCTCAGATTATCGGACTATCAGCGAGATATCCAAGAATTCGAGACTTGATTTTTCTTTCCAGAATTGCTATTTGGTTTTTTTATGTGACTCTTGACAATCTTCCCTTCAGCACGCCTGAGTATCTCGTCCAGAGTTGAAACGGAGATGCTCAAGTTCTTGGAGAGTTCCCGTAGACTAGTCTTCCTAGGGAAACGAAAGTAGCCCATCTCCTCAGCCAACCTCACCGCTTCTTCTTCTCTTGATGTTAAGAGACCGTTTTCTCTCAGGTCTCCGACATCCACTGTCTGTACATCCACTCCATTGCGCTTCAAATCTTGGAGGAATGTGTTAAGAGACGCCCCGTCAGGAAGTACAATACGCCATTTGACTTTCGATTCGCACAAGCCGTATTCCTGTTGACACGTCCTACAGAAACCTCCAGACGAGGATATCAATCTGCAGATTGGCGCTTTCCGAGTCGTAATTATTCCAGACGCACGAAATTCATCAAAGATATGAAAACTAGTGTGGTTTATGTTAGGGTCGTTAACTAGCTTGTCCAGCGTTTCCCCTATTGGTGATTTGCTGATGATCTCGACGTATTCTATCATCCCACCATGCTCGTGTGGTCGACAGCTTACGACCTTCACTATCGAGCCTGGATTACAAGGCAATGAACTTGCATATTCCTTTCCAATTTCAATTGTTAGTTCTTTCAAATCATTCGCGCCAACAAGTTAACTAATGGTGTACCAGTACAGTGCCTAATCTATTAAGTAACTTCTACGATTCGCACGATTGAGAATCGTCAGCTTGTTTATTACGGAGGAACAGTTCAGGCAGTATCTTGTAGAGATCATCGGTAAACTGTCTTTATGCGCGAGTCAAAAGGGGTTGAACTACGGAACTCGCGGAAGTTCCTCTCAGGAAATGGTCTGAAGGACAACAACACCCATATTATCGAGCCATTGAAAAATTTGATGGAACAAAATGACGGCCTTTCGGGGTACGACTTTAACAGCGCGTCAATGGGAAGTGATCCGCTACAGAGCTGACGGGATGACTCAAGCCGTGATCGCCAAGAAGTTGAATACAACCAGAGTGAATGTGAGTGAAATTGAACATCGGGCGCGTTTGAACATAAACGCAGCAAAAGCCACGCTCGCGGCCCTTCAAGAGATGCATGCTGAGGGCGAAGTGCTGGTACCTGGCGATACATCCATCTTCGAAGTGGTTTCAATGATAATTCTAAGAGCGGATATACTTGGAGTTAAGCTGCAGGGTACTGCCGACAGTGTGCTCGCCACTCTCAGATCAAAGTGGAAAGCAAGGATAAGGGGTCATCGACTGACTGCGGGAACAAAGGTAGAGATAAAGCCCGACGGCTCGCTTTCATTCAAAACAGCAGACTGAAACTAACTAATCCAAGGTCTCGTTGTACTATTGCGCTTAATCTGTTAGTATGGCCCTCCCATACAAGTATGGATTAACGGATAAACAACAGCATGTGTAACAATTTTTGATTACTATGCAGGTAACAGAGCTGAAGGAATCGAACGAGCTCGCACTCCTGGATGTAACTGAAGACAATGTGAAGTACGAGGATCGACTGATGGGCGATTTTATCAAAGGGGCACGCTTGACATGGCATATCAAGCTTTCATGATTGCAGCAACAGTGGCTACAATGGGAAGGAGGTACACATGTACTTTACATTCTGGGGGATGGATGCAATCATGATCAAGTGGCCTGCAAATCTCAAAGTATCCGCGGTCGGAAACCCAGGTCTTCCAATGCCTAATATGTTAGGTATGATCCTGGGAATGACTTCGATAGCAACCTGCATGATGAAGGGCAAGATAGGAAAAGCCAAAGTGACTTCGATTCCGGAAATGCTCAAGGCCATCGAGTAACTCGGAGTAAAACTACATGGATGCTTCACGACATTAGAAGTAATGGGCACGAAGAAAGAGGAATTACTCCCTGAGGCTGATGACATTGTCGACGTTGCTACAGTGTTCGAACTAGGTCAAGGGAGACAATTGATTTCATTTAGGTGACTCTAATTGGTTATGGAACAGCATAAGATTGTTGATTCACAGGGAACGCAGGCTCTGCTCCAGTGATTGATCTCTTCAATGCCTGCAGAACAGCAGAAGTGGGAGACATTATCGAAGTTCTTGCAATTTGCCCGGGCGCAAAACCAGGCATTGAATCTTAGCATCGGCGAGTGGGAAACCCCACGTAGTTCACACGTGGGATGAAAGCGAGCGGCATTTATCTTTAAGTAAATTTATCACTTGCATCTATTTGCTTGCCAAAGGGATACCTTTCTTCCGAAACATCGGTTCACTTCATGAATTATCATTTTGTTTGGTGTCCGAAATATAGGAAAAGTGTTATCGTCGGGCAGGTTGAGAAGCGACTCAAACAAAGTCTTGCAGGAGAAACCTCAGGATATGGGATGCAAGATTATTGCGCTTGAAACAATG
>DAHVAI010000072.1 GCA_027314685.1 Nitrososphaerota archaeon
GCTCGTGTGCCTATATAACTTGGACTTACGCAAATGGATATTCACCATCGGACAATAACCAAGTCTGGTGATCCGAACTTACACGCATGTAAAAATTGGTAAGTAAAGTGGAAGGTGCTTCGATATCAAATGAAACGAACAATTAACTCGCAACAGAAAAACACGGAAGAACCTCTGACAAAGCCCGATTATCAACTCAACAAGAATCGAATTCATTTTGTATCGTCCCTTTGGAAGATCCTAACAGGTCTGTTTATAGCTGTTGCCATAATTCTGATAGTATGGGCTAATTTTGTGCTAAATGCTGCTACACTAAGTTGCTACTCAAGCGGAGATACACAGTTTCGGCAAGAATGCTTTGTATCTCTTCAATCGACGTTCGTACTGGTGCATCTTGCGACTATAATTGCAATATTGCTTGTATTAGTTGCTGGCGGCTTTGCCTTTTGGAAGGCAATATCTCATTAATTGCGAAACGACCTCTTTTCTCCCATGAATATGCCGCTTTCCTCAAAATTCTCATGGTCGTCGTAGTCAAGGGAGTACAAAGCGGGCCCTGCTGTCTCAGTCTACTGCACGAGTGGTCAATCTGCCTATTTCGGAAATGTCGAATCTCCACCCGAATCTCCAAACATCGCAAGTTTAATACCTGTTGTCCAATGATCACACCTGCGCTGCAATACAATAACCCGTATTTTACTAGCATCGGATGTACCTCCCTAGTTTGAATGGCATTTCGGACCTTTCTCGGTATTCGCATAATACTTTAAATAAATCCCACCGGGCCCGCTTAATTTCGAACGACATTATTGATATTTTATTAACAACGAATTCAGCAAATCTCGGCCTCATGTACGTGGGAGCATGTGGTCGCGACGATCCGTTAAGTGTTTCAGTTCAAAATAGTATTAATACAAACTTCGTTCATAAGAAACTAGCTGATCTCCCTGCATTGCCTACTGTATCATTTGAGATTCCAAAACCTGTGTTGATGACCCCTGAACAGATCGAAACTCAGTTACGCTTAACAGAATCATGGGGCAGGGTTGTGCGAGGATTTGCCGATCCAGCTATTCCGTCGCGACAGCAACGACCCTCTACCTTTGTTGCTCCGCCATCAGAAATCGATTGGACATCTTTCAAGTCTTGGCTAGCTAAGAAATATTCGCGCGGTCATTCGCATGATATCTATAATACCGCTCTAAAGTATCACGAATGTGCTTGTCTTCGTAAGGAAATACGATAGAATATGGTTCATTTGTAGGTCAATTGCAGAATCAGTCAAAGTGGAATCGAGGAGATTCATGATGAGGGTTCCCCTATGAAACCGCAGACAATGACGGCGAGAGACGGTTCATGAATCGTCTCCAAGAAGTCCTCGAAATCCAGCGCCCTTTACCTAGTGAATTCTTGGCAGAAAATCCTGGCGCTAGTGAAATTACAGACGGGATGCGAAAGATTAGGAAAGGAAACATAAGTGAGAGAGCATCATTTTACATTTTAAACAGATTAAGCGATCAAAGAAAGTGGTATTCTGAAAAAGCAACATTCAATCAGTCAAAACAAAATCTTTGGTTCGGAGTTTTCCGGGCGTTTCAGATATTGGCTGCTCTAATTGCCATTTTGGTTATAGGAACCGGGCTACCGGCTCTTAGAGCGTTCGTGCGGTCGCCGGATTAAGAACCTTTCGGTTTCAAATCTGAAATGGTTTGACAAGGCAGAGGTTGGAGCCGGAAGGGATTCGCACCAAAATCGCTGCTGGATTTGGGCTCGAAATTCTAATTGGCGGATGTTGGTTTATTTCCCTTTAGGATTCAGTCCCCATTTCTTATGAAGAGTTGCGAGCGACGAAGCGGCATCTTCATGCGCGGCCTTGAGCAGATTCTTGATGGCTGGACTGTTGGCTTCCTTCAATGTCCTTATTTTCACATGCCTCATTCGCTTGCCTTCGCCCTCTAGAAGGCTTTCTGGGTCTGGAAGACGGCTTCCAAAGAAGAATCCCAAAGTAACATGCTTCTTGGCTGACATTACGTAGACAATTCTGTCGTACGGTGCCCCTGTTGGGGAATATCCGATAGCCCCATGGTACATGATCTCCTGAGCGTCAGGCATTGTCTTTCTTGCAATATCTCGCAGTCTCTCGATAATCTCTCTAGTCTCCGCGGGATTCCCATCGACAAAGCGCCTCACCGGATCTTGCAATACTACACACTTACCTGTGGACCGATTACGCATCCTTTTATTGAAATTTTTCTCTTTGCGACTGATTTGATGGCATTGCCGTTGATTTGCTCTTGTTTAACCGATTTTTTTGAGTTGTTCACTGGACCCCGAGGGAGGCTGAGACGAAGTCCAGGGTTGGAGCGGAAGAGCAGTCCCCAGAAGGAAAGCACGAATAGATTCCGAGTAGAGCGTGGGTTGGTCTAGGTAGATCACATGACCGGCGTTGGGAAAGTAAAGCAGAGTTGAATTCGGAAAAGTGGCCTTGTACTCCCATTCAATCTGCCAGGGGATATAGTTACCTGAACCTGTCATGGTCAGTACAGGCGTATGGTCCGATTGTAAAAGGACTGGTGGAGTTCACACTAGGATGGAGCGACCCAGCGTTATTGTCTGTGAAGATGTTATCGTAGAATCCGCTGCCTTGTACCAGTTGATTTGGCAAATTGGACGAGTTACAAACTGTCCCAGGCTGTACCACCTGAAGGAACGTATTGAAGAAAGAGTCGGCTTGATGATCTGGCACAAAATTATGCACGGCTTCTGGATTAATCGCACCTAGAAGGTACCATGAAAGGAAGCTAG
>DAHVAI010000130.1 GCA_027314685.1 Nitrososphaerota archaeon
ACTCTATGCTTTGGAAGTCAATTGCGCATTCCCATTCAATTCACGAGGAAGAACTAGCAATGCACTATAGAAAGTATGGAGATCTGGGTTCTGCAATCGAAGATTATCTTTCTGTCAAAGGTGTCCAAGAAAGTATATCGGGCAGCCTGTTCGCTGAAACTGATTTGACACTACGAGGGGTCTACGAAGCATTCAAGGAACTCGCAAAGGCAACCGGCAAGGGATCTACAGACAGAAAACAGAGAGTCATCGAACGAATCTTTTCCCAAATTGAAGAGCCAGCTGAGGCAAAATACTTGGTGAAGATAATGGCAGGCGAGATGCGAATAGGGCTAGTAGAAGGCCTTGTAGAGGAATCAATAGCAAGATGTTTTGGAAAGAATCTGGTGGATGTGAGAAACGCCAACTTAGTAACCGGTGACATCAGAAAGGCGGCGGTCCTAGCAAAGAATGATAGATTGCAAGACGCGGTACTGGAGCTTTTCAGACCAACAAAATTCATGCTAGCCGGTTCAGCTCCTGATGCAAAGACACTATATGAGAAGTTCGATGCACACACGCTAATCTCTGACTACAAATATGACGGTATCAGGGCACAAATCCACTCTGCTAACGGAAAAGTGAAGATCTTTTCCAGAAATTTGGAAGACATTACCAAGTACTTTCCCGAGATAGAAGGAGCGATTGAGAAGCTCACGGGATCAGTCATTATCGATGGTGAAATTGTCCCATTCAAGGAGGGGAAGCCATTGTCATTTCAAGCGCTACAGCAGAGATTGAGGAAGATTGAAAGATCGTCTGATGACGCTCAGGTAAGGTATTTTGCTTTCGATTTACTCTATTCTGAAAAGTCTCTAATCGGCGAAAAGTTGTCTATTAGAGTTAGGGCATTAAGGTCATTGGGACTCTCAGATGTACTTTGCTACTCCGAGCAGAGATTTGTTTCCTCGTCTGAGGAGGTCCAGTCGATGTTCGATGAGAGTAAACTCTTGGGGTATGAAGGCCTTGTAGTAAAGAGCCCGGCTTCTCTATATACACCAGGGAGGCGTGGGAAAAGCTGGATCAAATTGAAGAAAGAATTGGACACTCTGGATGTAGTGGTTGTCGCGGCGGAATATGGACACGGAAAGAGAGCCGGAGTCATATCCGACTACACCTTCGCAGTGAGAGATGGGGAAGATATCAAAGTGATTGGAAGAGCATACTCGGGGCTAACAGATACAGAGATTCTGGAGATGACAAGACTCATGAAGGAGATCATTATCGAAGATCAGGGATACAGAGTGGTGGTAAAGCCACGGGTAATACTCGAAGTCGCTTTTGACGCAGTGCAAAAAAGCATGAGGCACAGCAGTGGATTTGCGCTACGTTTTCCGCGTATCAAGAGAATCAGGACAGACAAGTCTGTAGAACAGATTGACAATTTGGACATGGTAGCAAAGGTATACGAGAATCAAACTGTGAAGTATTGATATGATTCCTAGTTCAGTCTGATGTCAGCGACTGCCTGAATGTACCTGGGACCGACCTCCCTGACTTTCTTCCAAAGTGTAACTTTGTAACTTCGCTCAAGGTTCATATCTCGAAGGTGATTCTGAATCCAGTTCTCGTTGTAATAATTCTCTTCAGAGACATGGACGTAGTAATGAATCATTGCACCTTGCTTGGCTGAATCTACTGCCGAGGGGAAATATTCCAATGCTCTCTCTGGAAGTGGCATTAAAATCCTATGATACATGTCTGAGTGGGATTTGGCGAAATCTTGCGCATCAGCAAGAACTGGTTTAACCACTCCCTTCAGTTTCTTGTTTAACTTGAGCGATTCGTTTGCAAGCCTGATTGCTTCGGGATTCACATCTACACTATCCACTTCGCATTTCACGGTCTTTGCAATCACGAACGAAAAAGTCCCCAATCCTGCGAACATGTTGAAGACGCGTTCGCCTTCGTTCACAAGCGTCCTTATCCTGAGGCGTTCGGTGGATAGTCGCGGCGAGAAATAGGCTGACTTTACGTTGACCCTAAACTGTAAGCCGCTTTCCTTGTACACTGTCTCGTACTTTTCTTCGCCTGCTATCAATGACACATCACGCGTACGATACACGCCCTTTACGTCAGAGTCCTGTTTCAACACAGTCTTGACATTCTTCATTTTGCGGAGTATCTCATCACCGATCAACCTTTCTTTAGGACGAAGGTCTTGGGGAATTTTGATGATTGCAATGTCACCTATGACATCGAATGATGATGAGAGTGAAGAAATCTCCTTGTCGCTCAGATGCCCTCTGAGGGCATCCTTCAGCATCGGCATGTTTCCTGACACTACTTTGGTCTTTCTGCTTCTGCCTGCGCCGGAGTCTTGCCAACGTAGTAGTATTTCTTCTCGTCCTTCTGCATTCTGTCGAGTTTGCTTTCGGGTTTGTTCACTCGAGGCCGTCCAGTAGTAATGTCTCGCCTGTAGGTTATCCCGAGTTCTCTGAGGAACGTGTTCATGCCTTGAGATTTTCCAAGCGGTTTTGTTGCATGACCTTTTCTGCCTGGATCTCCGGAAAAGATCATCAGAGAATCAGCTACGATATCCACGAGTTGAATGTCGTGGTCTATTACAAGAGCCGTCTTGCCCATGGATCTCACAAATCTCTGGATCGCTTTTGCGAGAGCTATTCTGTCTTCGACATCTATGAAGGCTGAAGGTTCGTCAAAAGCATAGATCTGCGCGTCTTGGAGAAGTGTACCGACTATTGCTACCTTCTGTAGTTCTCCTCCGCTTAGGGTCTTTAGCTGCTTTTCGTATAGTTTGTTTAGATTGAGGGGGTTTATCAACTGAGTCTGGATTAGTCCGGTGTCCACATCTTTGTTTATCGACCTCAAATAACTAAGAACGTCGGTTTCCACCTCTGCAGAAAGGTACTGGGGTTTGTACGCGACTTTGGAAAGCGCGTCAACCTTCCCGCTTGTGGGGGGCTCCAGACCTGATAGAATCTTCAGGAACGTAGTTTTGCCCAACGCGTTTGCCCCTAGTATTCCTACTACCTGTCCAATTCTTATCTCCGCAGGATCAACATCCAGCTCGAAGTTTTCGAATTTCTTGGTCAGCCGATCGTAACTGCATATGGTTGGTGTTTCCGTATCGTCCTCGATGGGCGAGTAGATGTCAAATTTCACCGGTTGGTCTCGAAATCGGACGTTTTCCACTTGCAGGTAGCCTTCAAGCAGTTCGTTTATTCCAGTCCTGGCTGACTGAATTGACGAAACGATGCCGTAAACCCCAGCTTCGCCGTAGAGTATGTGGATATAGTCACTTAGATAATCCAAGAATGATAGGTCGTGCTCAACCAAGACAACCGCCGCCTTTTTCGCAAGCTCTGCTATCGCCTTTGAGACATTCATTCTCTGGAAGACATCGTTGTAGCTAGATGGTTCGTCAAATAGATAGAGATCAGCATCCTTCAGAGTGGTGACAGCAACTGCGGTTCGTTGCAGCTCTCCTCCGCTAAGCTCTGAAACGTTTCTGTCAAGGCTCTCTTTCAGATACAGGTTATCGGCAATTTCTGCGATGTCTCTGGATGTGCCGGCCGTCTTTTCGAGTAATCCACGGACTGTGCCGCTCCAGACCTTCGGAATCATGTATACGGCCTGTGGCTTAATCGATACTCTCAGGCTGCCGTTTGCAATTGCTTCAAAGTGGCTCCTAAGCTCTGTACCTTGAAATTGGTCTATGATATTGTCCCAAGCGGGTGGCTCGTCATAATGGCCGAGGTTTGGTTTCAGTGCGCCAGACAAGATATTCAGCGCGGTTGATTTGCCAACACCATTTTTTCCCACCAATCCCACCACAGAATTCTTCTTTGGTATTGGCAGTTTGTACAATCTGTACGTGTTGATGCCGTATTGGTGGACTTTTTCATTTCCGAGTTCAGAGGCAAGGTTCAGGATAGTAATTGCCTCAAACGGGCACTTTTTCACACAGATGCCGCAACCAGTACAAAGCTCCTCGCTAATAACGGCTTTTGCTTCTTGCCCTAGGACTATGCAGTCACTTCCCGTCTTGTTGACAGGACAGAAGGATATGCACTCCAGATTGCATTTTCTGGAGTGACAACT
>DAHVAI010000132.1 GCA_027314685.1 Nitrososphaerota archaeon
TCGACCTCTGTGGAGCCGCATTTGGCGCAGGACAGTAGTTTTTGTTTCTCTGAAACTATCTGGGCACGTTGCACAAATTTCTCTTCGACGTTTCCACACTTGCTGCACGAAGCTCTCAAAAAGACAGTATCGGCATCATCATTGATGATGATGGTGTCTACAGCAGCCTTCTTGAGCGCCGCAATTATGTCTCTAACTCCATATATTGCCAACCCAGTATCGGAGTTTACCTCTCTGAAGAAGCGCTGGACTAACTTCTTTTCCTCTATGACGCGCACATTTTCAAGCAGTTTGCCTGACTTTTCGATTGTTTCTCTGACGCCCTCTCTCCCTGCATACCCTGTGTCTAATGTTCCTATGATGAGATTCTGAAGTCGATAGTCTAGATACTTGTCTCTTACAAACTCATCCTTGGTTGGTCCAGGACCGCTTACAATAAGGCCCTTCACCTGATACTGTTCCAAGAATGACTTAGTCGCATGGTCTGCCAATCTGTTGAAGTAGTCAGTGAGTTCCATTTCTCTGAGACGTTCGTAACGCCTGGCGCTCTGGCCGCCCTTCCTAGTCTTACCTGAGACGCCAGAACTCATTGTGTCGATAACCTCCCAGGAATCCCCTGAGACAATTCCTAGACCGCAGTCGGTCGAGTCCATAGCCAGGACTCCTATCACATTCTGTTCCCGAAGCATTTCGCGAAGCGGTTCAATGTGAAAATGATCGTCGCAGTTATGAATCATGAAACCATTCGCAAAGAAAGAATGGTCTTCACTTTCAACCGTTATGTCGCGCACATCCTGAACGCCATCAACTCTTTCGATACTCTCTACGCTTTCCCAAACGAGGACTTCACCAGGAGTATGTTGAGCAATGGATCGCCATGTATCGAAGTCAGGAACTTTAGATGACCTGAGGAGCGGGCTTGTGATCCTTCCATGGGACCAAGCACGTGCGATGTTCTGCGTGAGGCCTAGATCGACAGCAATTTCGAGAGTGCTCTTCCCATCTGTACGCATTTGAATCGCCGTTTTGAGTTTATTTTTCGCCACGGTGCGCGCATGGGATTTGATTCTTAGATATTCACCTACGAGTAAACCAATTTGCATTTTCCTCTTCGAGTATCGATATCCTATCGCATGTAGGATTTCGAGAAGGTTTTCTTCGCTTGGTGAAAAACGAAGCTCGATCTCTACTGTTTTCAGACCATTCTTTCTAGCACAACCTTCAGATGCCAAGATCTCGTTTATCTTGATACCAAAATTCTCAAAGAGAATCGAAATATCTCTAGCCAGCGCCATGCCTTGTTCGCGCATGCTTTCAATTCGGTGAAATGTCAGTCTAAGAGCGTTCGCTGGGTTGGACTTCACGATACTTGGCGCCTCACCATCACCACCCATGTATGCGGCCAGAAATTCTCTCTGCACTGCTCTAGGGGAATCGAACAACCACTTTGGAATTCGCGGAGCGAACTTCACTTTACTTCCGACGGGAGCCCCAAGAGCTCGTAGCAAAGTGCAGAGGGCTGTATCGCGCAACTTGATATGAGTCGTAGTTGTTTTGTAGCTTCTACCATCGAAACTCATCTCGTGAGTGGTCTTGAATGAAGGTGGGGTAGTCCAACCAAGAGACCCTACGTCTGAGCTGACTTGAACAACGGAATCCTCGTCGCCTAGACAAACGTCTATGGTAAAGTGAGAGTGGGGCTTTCGGTTCCTCATTTCGAGATTATGGGTTAAGGAACCATCACTGAACAGGTGCCCAAGTATTCTAGCAATAATCGGAAGCTTAGGATTGTCCGAATGAAGAGGGAGCAGTCCTCTTTCCTCAAGTCGTTTGAGAGTCAGCGAAATGTTAGCGGGACAATGTTCGATATTTCTGATTGCTGTTCCGTCAACGATAACTTCTCTGCCTTGTTCTGGATCAGTAGTCGTTTTCGATGTCGAAGGATCTAGGTCGTCGGTTGGATATACGGAAACGAAATCTCCTGGTTTGATTTCGGCAAGAGTTTTCCAACCATCAGGAGTGAGAAAGGGATGATCCTCTGTAGCCACTAGTGTGCGGCCACTTTCACTCATCAAGCAGTAAACCACTCTTTCGCCGGCCTCGGTTTCGGAATAGTCAACGATCTTGCTTTCAGCTACTTCATTGCATCCGTTCTTCGTTGACTTGATCGAGACATCTTTCCAGAGATACTTCATTTCGCCAATTGTTTTATGCGTTCCATTTTGAAGGAGCACTTTGCTGTCCGGAGAGATGCATCGATAGAGGTAGGTCGTGACTGGCTTTTGGGGTAGTACCTCGAATAAATCGATGGTTTCATTACCTGGTCCTCCAGGGCCGGGAATTGCTCCACAGAAGATGACTAGGCCGTTCTCAGGTGTCTGCTTGTACAGGCGAAGCCTAGCAATGGTCTTTGTAAGGGCGTCTTGAACGTGGTTCCGAGTAACATCTGATTTGATGTTTGAGGCTGTACCACTCTCTTCTCGCAGCGCTGCTATTGCTTCGTGGAGGGCCTTCTTGGGAGGGAGGTAGAGGCTCACAAGCTCCGTGCCTCTTCCTGTTTTGTTAGCGAGATCCGACAGTAATTTCCTTATCCTGTAGATCGCAACTGAATCAAACTTTTTACTAGTATCGACATTCGGCAAAAAAGATCACCTAGAAGCTGAATCTAGTCAGCTGACGCAGCAGGTCGTTAGAGAAGAATAACTGCCCATGAATTGCGCCCCAAAGACCCTGGGGATGTGATTCTCATTGTATGTTTAAAAAGGAAACGGCCAAACCTAGGTGTATTGTGGCTATTTTTTGATGTGGGCGAGACTTTGCTTTCTGAAGGAAAGTTTCACGCTGAAAGAAACGAAGGCCTTTTTGAGATCCTGAGATCTGAGAAAGAAGATCTTACCAAGAAAGCATACGAGGAAGCGCGGACACGGGCAATTCTGAGTAGGCCTCAGGGAGAATCCTCACGAGTCAGAGCGATCGCAAGAGAAGTACTCGGCACTGAAGGTTTCTATACGGCTGTCAACGAGTATCATGAATCTGTTGGGGCGCGGCTTGTCAAACAATTCAAGACAGATCCTATGAGTTTGTTCCAACCTTACCCTGAAGTCCAAGAAGTACTAGATTCCCTTTCGAAAAGACACTCCTTGGGGGTAATTGCAAACCAGCATAGAAATGTTAGAAGAAGCCTGGAGAAGATTTGGCATATTGCAAAGTACTTTGACTTTATGATACTCTCAGAAGAGGTTGGGTTCAAGAAACCTGACAAGGAAATGTTCTTGCTAGCTCTGGACAAGGCAAGAGCGGACGCTTCTGAAGCATGGATGATTGGAGATCGGGTAGACACTGACGTGGGGCCATCGCGATCATTGGGAATGAAGGCAATCAGAGTCCTTCACGATTCCGAAATGTCAATCATTCCTCCTATCAGTGACGAAGAGATTCCTGATTTTCAGTTTAAGGACTTGAGACCGCTGCTTAATTTGTTCTAATGTTGTTTGCAGAATTTTTCGACATATCTCTTGGTTAGAATCAAGGCTCTTTGAAGCTCTTCATCCTCGATGCCAGGGACTCCGCACATCATCATGAGTGATTGTTTGGTTTTCTCTGTGATTTTCGTGGCGTCAGAATCTCTGTATGGGTAAACTGCAATTAGATTCGAATTGGTCTCGTCTTCGATCACTACTTCGATGCCATTCAAACTCATCGGCTTATCCATCCCAATTCCCAGAAATGCCTCACCGGATCTTGCCCTTCGAATATGGAGTGAGTCACTCGAAATCGTATCTAGATCGAACGCGGCAATAGCCACATGGCTTTCCGAAGAGGCAATGTTGTACGAATCGACTAGTGTGTTGATTGTAGGAAGATCTTTTCCGCTGATTATTCGCCTTACCAGAGCTTCCCCGGCAGGTCTGATCTTTGTTGGATCTATCCCAACTTTCCAGTAAAAGTCTCGGTATGCGCGGAATATTGGCAAGTCCTTAACCAACTCCGGCGATTTTACGATCGAACGAATTTCAGATTGCTTTCTAGCTTTGAATTCATCTAAACTGCCTTCCCGATGCTTGATTATTAGATCATGGAATTCTACTTCTAAGACCATTAGTCCAGGAAAGCTCATTCTGAGACTCGACTCAACTTTCACGATTTCAAGGCATCTCCTTTCAGAAGCATGTTCTGAATTCTTACTCGAACTCAAGTAGAGTCTTTTGACCGTTGTCGTCCTTTTGTAGTGTAGAAACTCTTAACCCGATCAACCTAACTTTCTTTCCCGAGTTATAAAATTCAGAAAGAAG
>DAHVAI010000073.1 GCA_027314685.1 Nitrososphaerota archaeon
AGACAGTCAGTAGGGAAAACTGTCATAGTTCCAATTTACGACCGCGAGGTACCAGTGCTCGCTCACAATTCTGCCAAACCAGAATTTGGTACTGGTGCAGTCATGGTCTGCTCATATGGAGACTACCATGACGTTCAGTTGTTTCGAGAACTGAATCTGAAAGAAATCATCGCTATCGGCAGCGATGGAAGGATGCTTCCAGTCTCAGGCAAAGAGCTTGAAGGTCTTCGCATTAAACAGGCTAGAAACAAAATGATCGAGCTGCTTCAGAACGCAGGCATACTAGACAAGATAGAAGAGATCCAGCACAGGACGCCCTTATGCGAAAGAAGCAAGACCCCCATTGAGATCATACCGATGGACGAATACTACATGAAGGTAGTTGACGTCAAACCAAAGCTTGAGGAAATCGCAAGACAGCTTCATTTTCACCCCGAGATGCACAGAAGCATCTTACTCAACTGGATAGAAGTCGCACTCGACTGGCCGATATCACGGCGCAGATTTTATGGAACAGAAGTGCCGGTGTGGTACTGTGACAAATGCAAAGAACCCTACATTCCGCCGCCAGGTCCCTACTATCAACCGTGGAAAGATCCTCCTCCAGAGGGGACAGTGTGCGATTGCGGTTCAAGAGAGTTCACTGGAGACATGCGAACCTTCGACACCTGGATGGATTCAAGCATAAGCGCGCTCTATGTCACGAGATATCAGAGAGACAATGCGTTTCATTCAAAGACGTTCCCTGCTACCATCAGACCTCAAGGAAAGGACATCATACGTACATGGCTACACTATAGCATCTTGAGGTGTGTTCAAATCACTGGCATGGTGCCATGGGAACACATCTGGATAACTGGTTGGGGCCTGGACGAAAAGGGTGAACGCATGAGTAAGAGCAAGGGCAATGTCATCGACCCGATACTCATGCTCAACAAGTACGGTGCCGAAAACTTTAGACTGTGGATTGCATCTGAAGTCACTGTAGGATCAGATTACACTTGTTCCGAACAGAAAATTGCGAGTCCTGGCAAGTTCCTGACTAAACTTTGGAACATATCGAGATTCATTGCTGGTTTCGATTTGCCGCAGACAGAGCTGAAATGGGAAGAAATGTCAGCTAGTGACAAATGGATTCTCGCCGAACTGAACAACCTGGTAAAAGAATGCCTAGCAGGTTACGAGGATTACAACTTCTTCATCCCGGCAAACAGGATTCGCGACTTCACATGGAATGTTTTCGCGGCCCATTATGTCGAGCTCGCAAAAGGAAGGGCTTACGGCGTTGGCTTTAATGAAAAGGAGGTTCTTTCGGCAAGATTTACGCTCCACGAATGCCTAAAATCACTTCTCTTGCTACTAGCGCCCATCTGCCCATTTATCACCGAAGCAATCTGGCTCAGAACCTATTCGAACACAAGCATACACAAACAATTGTTTCCCGAGCATGGCAAATGGAATGAAGACTACATCAAGTACGAGATGAAGTTACTTGATTTCAATAGTGCAGTATGGAACGAGAAGAAGGGAAAGGGGCTGTCTCTAAAGGAAAGTATCCATATCGAGATACCTTCTGATCTGAAGATGTTTGCTTCAGACCTGAAAGTAATGCATAACCTTTCTATCGGTTAAATTTGCCGAGCCAGAATGAGCGAACGTGACTGTATGCTCTGTCTTGCGTCTCCTCGGGACCTAAAGCGAGAATCAGGTTAGCCCTAACCACTTCAATTTCGAAAACTCCTGCACTGCCAAACTCCAAATTTCGCATTTCTTCAGAATTAATTTTCTCCAAGAGTCCGCCAACGTCCTTGGTATTGAACGAAACAAGTGTGACGTGTGGAACGAACGATTCAGAATCGTATGGGCTTTGATCAACCTGCCCTCTCAGTTCTGTCGATATCCGCTCGTTCATTTCTCTGAACCTGCCCTCATCTTCCACTCGGGCATACACGCCCGTGGGAAAAGCACCGAGACCACGAATACCAATTTGAAATGGAGTGAATTCAGAAATTATTTTTTCAATTGCCTGAAGAGCAAGCTCATACCGAGCTCTGTCAATCTCTTGGTCCAGGTATCCCAAACCTTTCACAGGAACATGAAAGTTGCATGGGTTTGTGTATATCTGGTGCGAATCTATTGTCTTCAACGTCTTCTGCACGTTCTCCAACAACCGCCACAACCTAGGGGGTACCCTGTAGATTAGCCCTGCATAGACTGTCTCTCCCGAGTTTAGAAGATGACCCCAGTACTCGCTGATAGGAGTGACATCCAAAATTAAAAAGCTCCCCTGAAGCGCATGCCCTATCTGATGGGTAACAAGCCAGAATGCTTCTGCGATCGAATAGGGTAGCCGCCCACTAGTGTTATTTCACTTTTCGAGTGGTTTCTCGCCCAAAATCTTGGTCTTTGGTATAGTTGATCGCGCCTTCTCGTCTTTGCTAATCATTTCGTACTCGAGGGTGCAATCGCATGCGAGGTTTCCAACTTTTTGTATTTCCCTAGCCAGATCTGCTATGGAAGAATAGTTGATCTTCATGGTGAAATTCTTGAATTCTGACTCGGCATCCTTTGTTGTGGCAGTTCCTCCAACTCTGGTCGCGACTATGGATCTTATTGGGTCTGTAAACTTGCTCTCGAGTTTATGCGACTTCATATGAATTACAAGTCCCTTTTCCGCTGAAACAGTTGGTCCATACCAGTAAACAGACAAGTGAGGATCGTCGACTGCAGTCTTTCCAGGCATACTTGTGCTGATATCCCAGAATGTAACCTTCTTTATGTCGATGTTGGCCTTTGCAACCTCGTCAGGAGACAATTGGTTATAGACCAAGACCTTGTAGGTATCTGGCTCCTCTCCGAAATGGCTCATGTTCTAATCTGCAAAATCATACTATTCCGAGTTTATTTCAGGGTTATCCTGCAAATTTCCCACAACAAATGATTAAAGGTGTTGTTGTTGCATTCTAGCGTAATGACCGAATTGTTGTACCTTGACGATCATTATGTCAGGGAATTTGACGCAGTGGTGGTCGAGATTCCTGATTCAAAATCGGTAATCCTTGACAGAACCGCACTCTATCCAAGAGGTGGCGGACAGCCATCTGACCACGGAAAGATAGTGTTTGACGATGGCGTCGATTGCGAAGTGACAGAATCTACTAAGAGCGAAAATGGAGTCGTCCATTCATTGGCGAGTGAGGTTGGGCAAGAAAGGAAGGGCGGGAAAGTTCATTGTAATGTAGATTGGTCTCTAAGGTATTTGCACATGCGTTATCATACGGCACTCCACATACTCTCAGGGGTTGCATTTCTTGGCTACGGAGCCAAGATCACTGGTGGTCAGATTTATCCCGATAGGGCGCGACTAGATTTCGGTCTTGAAGACCTTTCCAAGGGCCGTGTTACAAACATCGAATCAGAAATTAACAAGGTTGTAAAGGAGGACAGAGAGGTGAAGACCTACTGGCTCTCGACCGAGGAAGCGTTGAAACGAAAGGACATGTATAGGCTATCCGCGGACCTGCTCCCGAAAGGACTCGATAAGCTTCGAATCGTCGATATTGTTGGCTTTGATGCCCAGTTTGATGGAGGGACTCATGTGAGAAAGACGGGCGAAGTGGGTGAAATCAAAATAGTAAAGACCCAGAACAAAGGAAAAGACAACAAGAGAATCGAGATTGTTCTCAATCAGCAGACTTAATCTTCAGGTCCCTCACATTTGCTAGTTTCTTTCTGATTATTAGCTCGTACCCCGAGTTGACCTCGTATCCTACTGATCTCCTTCCTAGCTCATAAGCAGCAAGAACGGTAGTTCCTGAACCCAAAAAAGGATCCAAAACGATGTCCGATTTATGAAGACTTGCGAGTTTTATGCAAAATTCAGGGAGCTGCTTTGGGAAGATTGCTTCGTGTAGTTTTTGCGAATGCTTTTGCACAGTCTCGTAATTTATGTGCCACACATCTCCTCGGCACCTCAGATCTCTCTTTGCCACTTTCCAACGCCCGACGTTTGATTTGTCCTTGTATGGGATTCCTATAGCCAATCTCCTGAGAGTGTAATTCAGTGTCTTTGAGAAGATGAAGACGAACTCGTATAGATGATTGAGGTGCTTATCGCCTTGTACCGGCGAATGATGACCCTTCACCCAGATTACCGGCTGGACCAGATTAAATCCACAGTCTGCGACGTCCTTCGCTATCTCAAACGACTTGAATTGGTTATCGAATGAATTTCCAATATTGACAAACAGCAATCCAGAATCCTTCAGCTTCCGTCGGACCTCGATCCAAACTTGTTTCAGGTACTTTCGATATTCATCATACGTAGCATACTGAGTCTCGTATTCCTTCTTCCGATAGTATGGCGGTGAAGTGGCGCATACAGTTATGGAAGAATCTCGAACTAGCTTCATGTTGCGGCTGTCGCCGATAACTACGAGTTGTTCCCCCAATGGAGTACGTCGCCAGAAGGACTCCCGAAAGCCGCGCATATATTTTCTCGCCCACCGTTTGACTTAAGAAGTAAGACCTGCAATATTGTCTGTCCGAAGAGACAGCGCGTGGTCAGCACCACCTTCGTTGCGCTATACAAACCCCGGAGACGTGGTAAATGTGCTAAATCTAGAAACTACAAAGAACTCGAAGCGAATCTTGAGCAAGTCACAGCGACTTGCTCTGATAGGTGTGTTTGTTGCTGTCTATGTGGCCCTTGTTGAAGTGCTTCCCTTCATCAGTTACGGACAGATCAATGTAAGAATTGCTGACATTTTGTATGGTCTCGCGCCCTTCTTTCCCGAAGAGATAATTCTTGCAGCCCCACTTGCGACATTCGTTTCAGACCTGTATTCGCCATTCGGCTTTTACGACTATATCGGGTCAACATTCGTGATCGCGATCGCAATGTTCGCATGCGTTCAAATTCAACGCAGGGTATCAATTCTAGGCGGATTCCTTGCCTTTGATGCAATACTCTCTAGCTGGCTCAGCTGGCTCGTGTGGTCGGTTGGAACTGGAGGGTTGGCGCCTTTCTGGGTAATCGCCGTTTCCGTTTTTGTCGGGAATGTGATAGCCGAAATTCTACTCCCGTTTTCGTTTTACAAGGTTATTGGTAGCAGACTCCACATTTTGAAATCCGGGAGTTGATCTTATGCGTAAAGCTGTATGTATCATTTCTGGCGGATTAGACAGCTCGGGTGTTGCTTCTTTTTGGAAGAGCAAGAATCGCGATCTATACCTCCTCACGTTTGACTACGGGCAAAGAGCAGGCCAAGAAATCAAACAAGCCGTAAAAATCGGAAAGCTCCTGCACTCAAAGGAGCACAAGGTACTGGATATCTCTTTCATGAAAGATCTTTACGGAAACACTAACGTCCTCACGGACACGACGCTTGAAATGCCTTCACGATTTCAAAGCAACATCATTGTCCCGATAAGGAACGCCGTGTTCCTCACGATTGCTACCGCCTACGCTTTTTCTGTAGGAGCAGAATTGGTCGCGTACGGGGCCCATCTCTCCGACAAACCTTACCCCGACTGCAGACCTGCGTTCGCCAATAGACTTCAGGATGCTCTAAATCTAGGAGATATCGATTCTATCAAGGCAAAGACCCACCCCGAGGTAAAGATATGGAGTCCGGCTATTGAAGGATTAACAAAAGCCGAGTTGCTCAATATATCATACAAACTTCTAAAGCGAGGCATCTTCACCACCTGGAGCTGCTATCTTGATGGGAAGTTACAATGTGGAAAATGCGAATCGTGTAGAAACAGAAGAGCGGCGTTCGAGTTAGCCAAGATCAAAGATCTCACCAGGTATAGTTCGTCGCTGATTAGAAAACAATTATAGTCAATTTTCCAGATTTTTTGGCAAGTTGCGGGGATCGCCCAGCCTGGTCAAAGGCGCGAGGCTCAGGTTCTTGCAAGATGAGAAACCTCGTCCCTTAGGGGTTCGTGGGTTCAAATCCCACTCCCCGCACCATTCAACTGACATTGACGTAATCATAGGTTCGTGAACGGCCTTCAAACCCATGACGTGGGCAACCCATCCCCAAGTTTTCAATCACTATTTCGTGGTTCTTGGCTTGTGAACAAAGGGATCTAGAATGAGCCTGAGGTCCTTATTCATTTTTCTCGATTGTTTAGAAAGCTCTGCTCTTTTTGCCGGAGCCAATTTGTTCCAGTATCTCGCAACATCGTCTTCAACATCGAATACGTAAAATTCGCCCTGCTTGAAGGGAGTTTCACGACCTTTCTCTACAATTGGAGGCGCGCCGTCGTCAATAACTCTAATTGATGCCATTTTGGTGCAATCTAGGTTTCTCATCCATATTTTTAAAATGATCTTGCTGATGCAAGTTGGCATCCCAGTCCATAGACGAACTCTTGCATGCAAAGAGAGCATCACTTATCTCTTTTCATTTATGTCTGAGAATGGAAAATTCTCGCAGGCGAATTACCTCAAACCCGCCCCCAACCTAAAATCCTTCTGCCCGTCAATGGATGCCGCCCTAATTTCGGTGGACCAAGACCTGGACCGGACCTATGGACCTTCTTGCAATAGCAACGGGCAATGCAAATATTGCAATCTTTCGA
>DAHVAI010000134.1 GCA_027314685.1 Nitrososphaerota archaeon
AGTTGTAACGCTTTCTCTTCAGACTGCTCTGCTTGAATGGGGCGATTCCAAGTCAGTACTGGAATCGCCACGACCACTACACCAAATGAGCATTGAATGGTATGGATAATAAAAAGAGCAGGAAGACCAACTTTCGAAGCATGACAAACAGCATAGTTGCAGGCGTAGACTTGGGAGACAGTACGAGCTTGGCCACGGTTATTTCTCCAATCGGAGATGTGACAGACATATTTCCGTTCGGCATGGATGAAAATGGCTACTTGCTTTTCCAAAGTAGAGTGTCTTCATACGCTAGGATCGCATTCGAAGCAACGACCATGGCCTATCCATTTTCGAGGAAGCTTCGGTCACTTAGATATTCGGATATCACTGTAGCGCACCCAAAGGAGCTTGTTTGGATCACAAAGAGCAAGAAAAAGAATGATCGTGCAGATAGCCTAAAGATTGCGAAACTCCATCAAGCTGGCATGATCCCGGAATCCCATCTGCTGGATAGAGACGAGCAAATAGCCAGGGATCTGCTCATCCAGAGGGTAAACCTAGGTCTTGAAATAAACAGAATCAAGAGCAAGATCTTAAGCTATCTGAAGAGGGAGGGAGTGAATGAGTCGCTTCCGAAGACCAGCGATAACTTCTCCCTAGTGCCGTTTCCACAAAGGCAGTCTGTGCTTTCTTCGACCATCTTTTGTGAACTGCGTGTCCCTGAACTTCTTTCCTCGCGCCTTTCGTTCTGAGTTTCTATATGTTACAGCATTCAGGAATGCTCTATCAACATCTCCCCAGCTCTCGTAGTTGGTTCCACTCAAGGCAAGTTTCTGAATGTCTCCGGTGTGGCACTCGACAGGATTCATCCAGCTCGCATTTGTAGCGGTGGGCACAAGGGTAGTATTGTTAGAATGAGCCCATCTTCGAATATCGGGGGTCCAGTGGGCGAAAAGACCGTCCTGAATCATGTACACTCGCTGGTCGAGAGGATAATTGGATCTTTGATTCTTCAGGAATTCGAGCCAGGGCTCTCCTCCTTTACACTCGTACTGCTTTATGCTCAAGCGCTGGTGATAGACGTTGAGGCAGACATACTCGTATCTCACGCCTTGAAGTTTCTTGTAATTTGCAGGGATTCTTCCGGGATCGGTTTGCCTAAACCATCCTTTTCCTCCATGAGGAATCAAACTGAACGGTCCCATTTCGTCTAGACTCAGGACGACTGGAGGGTTGTGCTCCTTCCTTGTCAAGCGCTCTATTCTACGCTTTTTCTTTTCAAATTCAGGATCTTTTGATTCCTTCCATGTTCGTATGCTCTGAAAGCTTATTTCAGATTCGTCCAGTATGATTCGGAGCCATTCCTTGCTGATCGAGTCCACGATCCTCCTCTTCTCAGCTTCACTCTTCAGACGACTCAAGCTCCACTGCTGGAATGAAAGACCGAGATCAGCCGGTCTGCTCGTTGCAAGCGATACGAGCTCCTGCTTTTCTTCAGCGGTAAATTTCCTGTTTCCTCCTGGCTTCCAGTCAGGTTTCAGCATCTTGAAACCATGAAGGTTGAACGAGTGGATGAGCGTTCGTACATATCCGGGAGTCATGAGAACTATCTTTCCTATCTTTGGAGAGTGAATCCCTGGGCGCTTGAGAGTACGACCTGCGCCCTCCTCAACTCTATAGGGTCCTTGCCGTGGCGTACAATCTTACTGAGCCTATTTCCTTCCTCGTTTGTTATTGGGCGAACATGGATTACCATGCTCAAGGTTAATTCGATGGGCTGGCCTTAAGCGTTTAGGCAGATGAAATGTTACACAAGCTAGATGGCCACGACACTAGCCAGAAAGAGGGCAATTCTCCTCATGAAATTCGGTGACGACAGAGATTTGGTCCTTAAAACAATGATGGATAGACTCGAATTCTTTGATAGACAGGTGCATTCCTCTGGAAGCAAAGATAATGCAGATTGCAAGGGAGAGCTACGATGTCAAGCTGTTGATGACGATCCCAGGGATGGATTTCTACCTCGCATCGCTCGTCTCATCCTACGTCGGTGACATAAACCGGTTTCCTTCTGACGATCATCTCGCAAGCTACTTTGGGATAATTCCTGTCAGCCGAGACAGTGCCAACGTGAAGAGAAGAGGGCACATGTCTAAGGACGGTCCCTCGACAGGCAGATGGGCGCTGTCGATGATGGTTGACACTGTGAAGAGGTACAACGATTCAATTAAGGCGTACTGCGATTCAGTGAAGAAGAGAACAAGCTCGGGAGGTCTGGCGCATGCAGCCACGATGCGAAAGCTTGTCAGGATGATCTATCACATGCTCAAAACAAGGGAGCACTGGAAGTTCGAAGATAACATGCTCACTGAAAGGAAGCTTCAAAGTTTGGGAGGCGAAAACTAAGCTCCGGACAGTGAAGAAGGGGATCGAGCGCAGGCTCAACCACTAGGGGTCCGTGAACCTCAAGAATAAAGAGAGTTCGTTGGTGCGAGTGTGGAAGCGCGCCTCCACTGAATGTCAGAATGCACCTCTCCTCGAGAGTGCTTATACGCGGTTGTGAAAAAGGCGTCGCCGAAAGTCTGCTGCTACCTCCTCCTTCGTCCAATGGAGTGAATGTATTTAGGCAGGCATAAAATAAGCCTACTGTAGTGGGAACCGTCAAGAAGAGCGATCTTCTGAATGCGTTACATACGTGGACCCCTCTAGAATGAGAACACCCAAACAAATTCGAGGACAGGGCAACAGATTTCGGAATTCAGTGCATTTTTGGGAATCCAGATAATACATTAAGTGATCCAATCACATGAACTTCGGCAGGTTTTTACGATGCTGAAGTAAACCGCTTCCTGAATCAGATTCAGGAGAGAGTTTGCTCGGTAGAAAATACCTCGTAACTGGGTTCATCATCGCTATTGTTGGCTCGATCATAGCGGGCTTTGCGTTCTTTGTAATTCACAATGTTGCTCTTACTTCGGTTGGGATTGCATGTGCGGTTTTGGGTTTCAGCGCTTCCCAGATACCTGATTCACTTGCTGCTGGCGAGGCCATGCAGTTCCTATTGGCCGGGTCAGTGCTGAATACTGAAGTTATATTAGAAGATTTGTATAGCATGGGCCTCTTAGGCCAAAGTGGGGCATCATCAAAATCTGCAAACTATCTGCAAGATAGAACTAATTTAGCACAACGAAATCTTGAATCTGACCAGATTAATATTGATTCCATTTCAAATGCCATTTATCTTCCACCAAAGGATGGCACGATAGGAGTGTACCTGTTGCTAAGTGGCACATTAAGGAAGGATATTGATAGAATGTGGGAGGCGGCTAAGTCGGGCCTCATTCAGAATCTTTTGACAATGGATTCA
>DAHVAI010000143.1 GCA_027314685.1 Nitrososphaerota archaeon
AGAGGTTTTTGATGAAAATCTACAATATTGTGAATTGATTTTGGCTTTGTGCGCTCGATGCTTAGATACAAAACACTCGTCGCGATTTTCAAGCAAATATGGATTAATTTTGGAAATTACCTAAATAATGCAACTAGCTGACAAGAGGTATTCGCGCGGGACTACCTTCTAGCAAAGAAGGTGACCGATCTAGTTTCGGTTGGCTGCGCGAAAAAGAGATGAAGACTGGAATGAGTTCAAAAGAAAATCAGGATGAAAAAATGGTCAAATCTAGGGAAGGTAACGAGCGCCAGCGATGCGACTATTGTGGTATAGATATCAGTACGGGTGAAATAGCTCATTCAGAAAGAAGAAAATATTGCTCGGCAAACTGTCAGAGAAAAGCTTCGCACGGAAGAATGAATTCAAGACTTCCTGCGCCCGCATCTAAGAGATATGCTGCTAGGATAAGGTTTTCCAATCCGTTGTACTTTGACTAGAGTCCCAGCCTAGTGCGTGCTTGAGCTAGATAAACCAGTTTTCAGGGACTAGGATTTGCTAGCTCTAGCGAATCTTCGTGAACGTCGGCGGTAACCTTGTCTCTTGAACCGTTAATTTCGAATTTCACAGAGTATAGAGGCGAATACACTCCTTTGTGGTCGAGCGGATTTGAGACCTGCCCGTAGCACTCTACAATCTCGCCCGTTCTTCCCTTTACGTAATCTGGAATCCTATGAGCGCCCTTTGCAGAATTTGCATTTACTCGTACAATATCTCCGATATGAAATCGGTACTTTGTGGTCGTCATGATTTAACAATCACTTCGGTTGGAACCTTTGGTTCCCCCACTCCGATCAGGCATTCACGCGTGACCAACTCGCCCAGTTGCTTTTCGCTGAGCGAATCTGTGTTTTCAGGTCTTCTTGGTAGGACCATGTACCTAATGTCAGAGGTGCTATCGTGGACCCTTACTTCGAGTTCCTCGGGCACCTTGTACTTGAACATCTCGAGGAGCGTTCCTCTGGGGTTTGAGACGATCCTGGTCTTGTAGATATCTTGCTTGTACCACCAGGGCGCGTTGCCCAAGAGATCGTATGGATAACATGAGCAGAGAGTACAAACAATCACGTTGTGTAACTTTTCAGTATTTTCGACAACCTGGAGTTGCCCCAATCGTCCTGGCGGAATGTCAAGCTCTCTTACTGCTTCTCGTGCGTTTTTCAATAATTTTTTCTTGAACTCTGGATCTACCCAGGCTCTCGCGACTATCGTGGCGCCGTTCAAAAGCGAAGGGTATCTGCGCTTTGTGCTCAACCTTTTGGTTACGCGCTTGTCAATTAATCCGTTCCTAAGGAGTGCGGAGGTGGTTACATCCAATACAAGCTGATAATTTGTGATGTCTTGCTCTAAATCTTGAATGAGCTTATCGAGTCCAGGGGATCTTTGGCGCTTTGCAAAGTGAAAAAAGTTGTCATAGTCACCTCGCTCCTTTCTAACGTCGTCGGTTAAAACGTCCACATTCTTGAGAGCTGCCCAACCGGGCCCTATGCGATTGATCCCTTTTACGAGTTCGTCAAATCGATCTTCGAGAGATCTTAGTCGCAATTCAAGGTCCTTTGTTTTTGAAGGTACTTTCTTTGAGCGTGGTTTGAACCGTGCAAAATCATAGAGATCGATGTACCTCTTCCTGAAGAGTTGGAGGACAAGAGGCATTAGTCTCTTTGTGTAATAGTATTCAAGATCATCATCGAGAGCCCTTGCATGCGCGTCATAGTCGTGCATGTGTGAATTTGGCTTCATGGTCTGTCGAAGTTATTGGAATGGATAAAAGTTTTCTTTTTGTTTTGGATGAATTTCATTTAGCGTAACCTTTTTCGATCAAGAGATTTGTGAACTCGGGCGACTCGGTGAGGAATGAGTCAAGCGCAGCGAGAATGATTGCGAACACAAACTCTGTTGCCTCGTGATTTCTCTTGCATATTGGACAAATTCTGCTTTCTTCTGAAACCGGAAGAAGCGACTTTAGTTTGCTTTTGGTTTTAAATTCTTCAAAAAGATTGGAGAACACTTCCAAAATCGGTTGATTTAGCTTCTCTGCAAGTATCTTGATGACGTTCTCGTAGCTTATGGCATTCATAAAAGCAGGGTCGATTCGATATTTACCCCAAGTAGGTTTCTCGCAGAGGTAGCGCTTTTTTCTTTCCTTGGGATTTTTCTTTCTCTCTTTGGGAAGTACTAAAAGAAACTCCTGACGAGTGAGTTCCTTCAACGTAGTGTAGACTGTCGTGGAGGGGAGGTTAAGTTCCTTGACGATCTCATCTGTAGAGGCGCCGGCAGCGCCAGCATTCTTTACACAACTTAGAATGTTCCAAGTGCTTTCTCGAGATAGTATGTCAGCTTCGAGATGCGATCTGACAGGGATGTGTGTCAAATAGGATCTTGTCTTTGGCGTCATTGTCTCATGTTTCCTAATTTCGGTAATTTCGGTATTTCGAAACCTAATAATTATATCGCGTATCAAGAGGTCGATGAATTTGGAGATATTTCCAAAGAAGTAATGTTACTGAGAAATTGATTCGATAGTAAGATTGCGCACTAAAATCATGAACACAAGAGAAGGGGAAAAAAATGCGAAGCGTCGAACATGGAATATTTAGGAAGATGATGGTGGATGGATTTCCTGCAAGCGATGAAGAGCGTAAGATACTAGACAAACTCGATTCTCTGGTACATCAGGAGTTTAGCCAAGAAGAGAATGTGGAATTGAAAATCTTGGACGGAGATCAAACAGAAAGAATTGCAGAGTATGCTGAATACTCTAGCTGTGATCTCGTAATGGTTGGTTCGCGCGGACAAGGTGCGCTCAAAAAGGCGCTTCTCGGAAGCGTGCATGGTTTTCTTGCTAGTCGCAGCAAGAAATCCGTTCTGATATTCAGATAGTTTGTAGTGTTACCATCCCATGAGATCATAATCGATGATGTTTCTTGCATCCAGAACTATGAATTGTGGTAAACGACGACAAGTTAAGAGATACACAAATGAAACTTGATGCTCACAAAGCAAAGCACCTAGGCGTTCAACAACTTGGAGACTTTACAACAGTTGACAGGCGGCTAGTATTCATTTCATTGGGAGGCGTAGCGGTAGGAACTGTTGCTGCATTCGTTGCTGTCATCTTGCTATCGCTCATTGGCTTTTTCACCAACCTCTTTTACTATGGTAGAATATCGTTCCAGTTTACGTCTCCCGCGGGAAACCATTTGGGCTTGCTTGCCATCGCCGTCCCGATACTCGGCGGATTGATCGTGGGCATCATGGCACGTTATGGATCGGAACGTATCAGGGGTCACGGCATACCGGAGGCTCTAGAAGCTATTTTGATAAACAAGAGCAAAATAGAACCAAAGGTTACACTGCTAAAGCCTCTCTCTACTGCTATTTCGATAGGATCGGGCGGTCCGTTTGGAGCTGAAGGACCAATTATCATGACGGGCGGAGCGTTTGGGTCGGTCTTTTCACAATTCTTGAAGCTATCATCCATGGAGAGAAAGACGCTACTCGTTGCGGGCGCGGCGGCGGGCATGGCTGCTACGTTCAACAGCCCAGTCAGTGCAGTGCTGCTCTCGGTCGAACTGCTATTATTCGAATGGAAACCTCGTAGTTTGATTCCAGTTGCAGTGGCTAGCGCAACTGCTACTCTATTGCGCGGTTTACTGATTAGCACGCGTCCATTGTTTCCCATTTTACCCACGCCGGTGCCGAATGCCGAGATCATCTTGATGGCAGTCGTGGTGGGCGTTGTTGCTGGCGTGGCCGCTACCGTCCTGACTTTTGCGGTGTATGCTGCTGAAGATGTATTCAGGAAACTGCCAATTCACTGGATGTGGTGGCCAATGATTGGAGGTTTTGCGATCGGAGTGGGTGGGATATTTGCGCCGCGGGCCTTGGGAGTTGGCTATGACACGATAGATTCACTCTTGCTTGGAAATCTTGCAGTTGGTGTCATTCTCGCACTATTGGTGGTGAAGGGTGCGATTTGGTCGATTTCTCTTGGGTCCGGCACTTCGGGTGGAGTACTAGCGCCACTCTTGATAATGGGAGGATCTATAGGCGCACTCGAGGGACATCTGATCCCGTTCGGAACTGTTTCTCTGTGGGCTTTGGTCAGCGTGGGTTCAATAATAGGCGGAACCATGCGAGCTCCTTTCACGGGAGTGATCTTTTCACTGGAATTGACTCATGATGTCAATGCGCTTCTCCCGTTGCTTGTTGGAGCTGTTTGCGCAGAGGCGATAACCGTATTCACGATGAAGCGCTCGATTCTAACAGAGAAGGTTGCTAGGCGTGGCGTTCATGTGGCAAGGGAGTATTCTGTTGACCCACTAGAACTGATAGCAGTGAGAGCTGTTATGCACAAGGACTATTCTCCAATTCAAATGAATGCCACCGTGGAAGAGGTAATTGGAGTATACAAGAAATCCAAAGATACAGCAAAAGGTTATCCAGTCGTCGATGCAGAGGATGCGATGCAAGGATTCTTGCAGCAAAAAGATATTGACAAATTCATAGACGATGTAATAGAAGGAAACACACTAGTTAGAGACACGCTCCCTCAAAATAATGTCATTACTTTTCCTGACGAGCCACTCAGGGTGGCCCTAGACAAGATGGCTGAAAGCGACTCTGATTGCTTGCCAGTGGTCAGTCCTTCGGACCCTAGAAAAGTTCTGGGCACAGTATCTCGCTATGATCTTTTCTCGGCCCGAGTGCTGTCGCTTGCAGAAGAAAAGGACTTGGAGAAAGCTCTGTCCGTTAGATCATTTTCGACAAAGCGCGTGATTCAAGGTACTAGATTACAGAGCCTCAGTGGCTTGTTACGTAATAAAAAAGAATTGGACAAACAAGACGAATGAGAGGTAAGTATTCAAAGGATGTAGATGCATGAGGCATGCTTGGTAAGGGATTTTGGTCTAAATGTTGGGACGATCAGTCATTCTAGTTATCATCACGGTCAATCATCGTGCATTGCTCGATTGATTCTCAAAGCCTCGTGCCAATTGAATATTCTCTAGTTTTGAATCATATTGACCTCAAAAGCTCAAAACAATCGTAGACCTGAAAGAAGGCTCACACTCCTATTCATTGCTGTGGGTAGTAGCTTTGCATTCATTGCAACCGTCTTTGGTGCCCTTATGCTTGCGAGTATGAGCGGAGTCAAAATACCAATCAACCTTGCTCTTTTCTCTGATCACCCTTATCTCCAGATCTTCGGGTTCCTGGCAGAGTTTGTCTGCGGAGTTGGCTATTCGGTCATACCGCTTTTCAAGTCAAACAGGATCTCGAACGTGAAAGTAGCTTATGTTCCGCTTTCGTTGATTACAATCGCAAACATCCTTGGAATAGTAAGGGTGGTTGGATATTCAGAGTCGCTACTTCAAATTTCATCTCTTTTGATACTTGTCTCATCGGTGGTTTTTTGTTACCAAATCTTGAGCGTTTTAGGG
>DAHVAI010000149.1 GCA_027314685.1 Nitrososphaerota archaeon
TGTTGGCGAGTCTATTTCCTTCCTCGTTTGTTATCGGGCGAACATGGATTACCATGCTCAAACTTCATTTGAAGGCTGGGCCTTAAACGTTGGGTCTCATGAGGATGAAATGCTACACGAGCTAGATGGCCACGACACTAGAAAACAATCTCTTCGACCGGATTGCATGCGACAGTCACGGGTTTGCTAGATTCAAGTCAGCTCGTTTTCATGTGGGATTTGAAATCAAGAGTCTTATTTCTCACCGACAGCCCTCATTTTCGGGACTTCATCCAATCATAGCGCCGATGTCGCTCGCTTCAGCAGCAGCACGCGCTTCCCAGTATCTTTCATCATCGGTCTTCTCCCTTTCCTCGTCTCTTTCTTCGCCTCCAAATACGAGGTGCCCAAGTCTAATCTTGTCGGCTTGGAGGCAGCACTTGCAAATTATCTCAATGCATTGGCTCGCCTTCTCGTGATCGCATACCTCGCAAAAGCATTCATCGTTCTTGTTCTTCAAAAAGAAAAATCACCCAGTTATGTTCAACATTCTTCAGGACATGAGCATAGTTTAAACATTCCTAGAGTAACAGCGAGTCAATTTATCCCATCGATTGTTAGAAGACAGCGAGATAGCAGAAATCGCACTTCGCTATTGAAAAAAAGTCGGTTCTCAGCATCCATATTCGAACGCCTCAAATCCAAGTAGGCAATGCCAAACGCAAGGATAATGAGACGGCATCATACTATAAGAAAGGTAAAACACTCATCCACATGCAAACGAATTTACATTTAATCTAAGTGTCTTTTCCCAGAATTCAGGAATGTAATCTCGAATACGACAATACTCAATCGATCGAGCAAAAGGCCAAACATCTTTCCATCAACTTAATCTATAGTACCATCGTATGCCGATGCAATGCGCTCGGCTAACGTACAACATATCAAATATGGTGGATTGGTGAATTGAGAACTGAGAGAGTCGGGTCAAGTATGATATTGTTGCAAATAGCCAGAGAAAGTACTGGTTGTGTATCTTACATTCTAGGCTCCCTCGCAGACAAAAGCTGCATCATTGTTGATCCTTTACTTGACTATGAATTGTACCGAGCTGCTCTACAGGAAAGTGGCTTCACAGTCGTGGGAATAATTGACACTCACACTCATGCGGATCACTTCTCAGGTCTTAGGTATCTTCTGATTTCTTTCCGTCTGCGTTTCTCGCCGTTTACAATACATCACCTGTTAGGTTCGAATGTAAGAAATTGCAGGACAACGAAGTCTTGGATGAGCGATTGCCTGCCTATACTCATTGGGAGGCTAGTGTCAGAGTCCTTTTCACACCTGGACACGCTTCTGACCACATGTGTCTGCTTATCAGTACTAACAACCCCAGAAAGCAAATGCTTCTTTCTGGTGACTGTCTGTTTATTGGTGATGTTGGAAGAACTGACTTGGGAAGAGGAAATAATCACGAGATGTTTGACAGCTTGTTCAACAAGATCCTGAAACTTGACCCCAACACAGAAGTTTATCCAGCACATATAGGTGCAAAACATTTCCTTTTCACTGGGGAGACAAGGACAACCATTGCCGTCGAAAGAGAGACCAATCCAGCTCTTCAGATTAAAGACGAGGATGAATTTATCAAATACATGACGGAAGGATGGCCGCCCAAACCTGAGCACTATCAGGATATCATTCTTGCAAACCTAGGAGAAATCACTCTAGCTGAGGCGCGGAATAGAATGCAGAGCAAACATAGCACGTAAAGAAAACTGGGGCTACATTGAAAGTTGTCTAGTAAAAAATGCAATTCATTTCGAACAGCGATTCCTTGTTGGATGGAGTGACTTGGACGCCAATGCGCACATGGCAAACAGCTCCTACCTCGATTATGCTACCAATACTCGCACGCATTTCTTCAGTCAGAACGACTTCAAAGTCTCTCGGTTCGCATCAGAAAGAATCGGTCCAGTTGTCACGCGTGACGAGTTAGTTTGCCATAAAGAGTTGAGGTTATTGGATGAATTCAGAGTCGATCTGGAAGTCGCGGGTCTCTCTCAAGATGGTGTGCGTTTCAGATTGAGAAATATATTCCGAAACGTAGCTGATGAGGTTTCGGAATTTGTAACCTCAGACGGTGTGTGCTTCGATTTGGAAAAACGTAAACCTCGCTCTCCGCCCAAGGATTTGGACAATCTACGCGGGTTCTGAAGCAAACCCATTACTTTTCAGAGATTGCGGCTAGAAGCTCCATAACAGAAACACGAGCGCGGACGCAAGCTAACACCCCCAAAATCTAGGCGGAGTATGTCCCCACACACGGTCAGCGATCTTACTATTTGGATTTTCTCAAAACCCCCGGGGGAGGATTTTCAATAAATTGCATCAAGCCCATTGTCGTTTAAGATATGCTAGCGCTAATCTTATCGCGCTCGAGCTTCCCCTTCCCACAAATTCTCATACTAGATTCGAAAACCAGCAGACTTCTTTAATACACTTCTTATCATAACAAGCCTGATTTCGTGAATTTGGTTAAAAGGTATCACACCACAAGAACAATCTATGTTATAATTATCGTGTTGATCCTTCTAACTCTACCAACTCTACTATTTGACTGGTCTTCAGTCTCAGCATCTGGTGCTCAGCCTAATCTGATCTCCAATCATTGGTCTCCGGGTCAAAGGTGCTTCCAGGACGAGCTTAACAAATCAGACATCGATTACTACAACTGCTGGCTGGATAACACTGGGAAGATACTGACCAGTTCAGAACTTACTGGAGATGTAACGGATGCAAACAACGCACTTCTTACCTTAACAAGGTACGGGTTGAACAGCTCCAACAGCTATCTTCCCGAAGCCGTAGTCAACAGCTCGGATTTGAGTTCCAGTGGATTTGTAACAAATCGCATTGCGATGCTTCAAGCTTCCAATCAATCATCAACTCTCGAGAAGCTCACGATAGGAAGCTACTACGCAGGCGATAGTCCGCTCGGCTATATCGGCTCTGACAGGTTACTGATCAATGGAAACATCTACCGCTCTACCAACGCAACCGTCTACCAGACAGCTCAAGGATTCGTAAAGAGATCCCTATTCAGCACGCCTAGCGGATCATTCTACCTCTATGTTAACGCCACTGTGATCCCTGGCAACCCCTACGTCAGTATCACAATGCAGGTCTTGCCTCTCAGCACTCCCATGAATTCCAGCGATATTCTCTATCTCCAGCTGTTTTCAAATTCTGGGCAGTTTGACAATGCAACTCTGTACGACACCAGCGGGAATTATGTGAGACCGCTAACATACAACGCAGGGTCGCTTTCTTCGCAAAATGGCACAATCATTGCCTATTCCAAACAGGATAACGTCTTTACAGAGGATTCGGTTGCGATCAACTTCAATAACACCAATGCCCAGGTAGATGACTTTGAACACTGGTATCAGAACGCAGCATTTGATAGCTTGAGCTGGTTTGGAATCGCCTATAACTCACCAGGTGTCAGCGCCGGAAATATGTCTGCGCCTATCTATGTAAAGGTCTACCCGATAGACCACATGGATTACCATCTTGTCAACGACACCGCCAAGTACATAGCAGAGAACGTCAAGAACACGACGGTTTCGCCTCCTGTTGGTTTTGGCTTCATAGCATACGGACTGGCGCTAGCTTCCGAAGCAAATCGAGCGCTTGCACCTCTAGCCAATAGCTACTGGAATTATTACTACTCTAGGTACGCGGGGAGTGTCTACTACACGCCATACGCGAGATCGATTAACACGTTCGCTCTCGCTGGCTTTGCCCTGTATGGCTGCAACAGCACAGTGGAACAATTCACGCGCAATTTTCTAGGGAACACCTCTGGCGGGTCTATCGAGGAGACCGGCTGGGCGGTTGCGGCAACGTATCGACTCAAAACATGCACTGGACTTGCAAGCGACGCGGCACTGTACCATTCATTCATCAACTCGTTTGTAACAAACAGTCAGAGCTTCTCAGGCGTAACGTCGGACGGTGGTACGAGGTTTGTCGCTCCCAGCGCAACTTTTGAGTTCGGTGAGGCAGCTGCAGGACTTATGCTTGGAGGAGTGACATACAACAATCCGGTCGTGCTATCACTCATGAGCGCAGTATACCAATCCAATCTTAGCGGTACGATTCTCAACTACCCCTATCATGGAGACCTCGCAAACACAGAGACACTTCCAGCGTACATACTTTCGACACAAATATTCCAAGAAAGCATGGATAACGCAACCCGCTATTTCATCACCGGATTCAGAGACGCGAATTTAACGTCGATTGATTTTAAAAATGGAACTCTCCTGATAGGAGCTATAGGAGATAATGGATCTATCTATGTTTCACATGACGGCTTGGTCGAAACGTACAACATCAACGGTCGGACCATCTTACCAATCTCTATTGAGGTTACGACAGTCGCAGACACGACCACCATCTACAGCGTGAGCACAAGCACTAACACCACCACGGTCACTCATGTAACTACGACAACGTCAACTACAACCACCACCAAATCGTCGAGTTCGGGCTTTGTTTTTGTGTCAGCGGGATTAATACTTGCAATCTTTGGAATAGGCGTTCTCGCGTACTCGATCAGGAAGCAGAGGTAGCGAGAGTCGTCAGAAACTCCACTCATGACCAGTCGTTGTTTATATCTCACGAACGTGTAACAATGTCGACGAGTATTGATCCAGAAGATACTGGTCGGCTACGATGGCACAGAACCTTCTGAACGTGCATTAGAATTTGCCCTTTCGCTGGTTGAAACAACGGCGTCCGAATCTTCCGAGATACACCTAGTATTTGTCGTCGACAGACCAGCAGGAATACCAGATCCAATCCCGGACGAGGTTATAGAGTCGTTGCAAAGGGCAGGACAGGACATACTCTCTGAGGGTGCAAGAACTGTCAAGAAGAAATTCGAAACCCCAAGCACTCACTTGGAATTCGGTTCGCCTGCTAACAAGATCCTAGAAATTGCAGACAGATTGAAACCAGACTTGATCGTCATAGGTATTGCAAAGCATCCTGCCTCAGACAGGATACTCGGGACAGTCTCATCGCTATTGTTCAAGGCAAGAAGGTATCCGGTGCTTGGGATTCCCTAGAGAACTGTCAGAAGAATGTAGACCATGACGAATACTATTGCAATCACAATGTAGACAAGATAATAGCTCAAACGCCCAGGCATGAACTTTCTTCCAACAAAGTGCGAGAAAGCAAGCAACCATTTCCCAAGAACGTCATAGAACCTCTTGAATACGTCCAGAACTTCTAGCTCCACATAGTATTCTTCGGGAGATAGTATCACTACACGCCGTGTTGTCCCGACATGCATGACCCTCTCTCTTGTCTGGAATAGCGCTCTAAGCATTATTCTGATCGGAGTACTGTATCCAAACGAATTGTAAAGTTGCGAAGGACTGTTTGGCTGTGGCTGACCGCTAAACCATCCGGCTGTACGGCGTATTCGCCACTTGCCTCCCATCTGTGATATGAGATAGGGTATTGCAAGCAATCCTATCATGAAGATAGCCACGAATGTAGGCGAGAATCCCCCGAATGGATTGCCTGACAATATTATTAAGGGTGGAGGAACGCCCAACGAGGCAGACTGGACAAGAGTGGTTGCGTAGGTTTGAAAGAGGGTGAAGACATTGACATGCAGTATTGTCGATGATGCATTAGATGCAAGAAGGAATATTCCCGGAGCTGCAACTCCAATCACGATGACGAGAGCTGCAAAGTAGACAAAGCTCCAGCTGATGGATGTGAGTTTGTGAGCCTCTTTGTTCGCAGTCTCCTTTTGTACGATGTCCCGTGACCACAGGATACCAAAGCCATAGGCCTTTGTCATCGCGACTATGATTATTCCTGCAGCAAGAGCAGCTACTGCCCCGACCAGTGTACCTATGATCTGGCTCCCAATGTCTCCAAACCTGTAGGATTGAAATAGAACTTCAAGTATCATCCACTCTGAAACAAACCCTGCCAGAGGCGGAACTGCAGAGAGCGACAGTACTGTCAGCAACCCTGCGGCTCGGGACGCCCTCTTTCCTATCGAATCAGCGGGACCAAGGATGTTGAGATCGAAGCTGTTCTTGACCTTGCTAGTCCATCCCATCAGCAAGAACATCGATCCCTTTGATATCGAGTGGGAGAACGAGTGATATAGCGCAGCTATCAGCGCAAGATCTGCAAGGAGAGCGATGTGATAGTACGACGCAAGTATGTAGGCACCAATCGCCACCACTATCAGACCATTGTTCTCAATAGTGCTGTACGCAGGTAGCCCTTTAGTGTGCTCCGATGCAGAAGCAAAAAGCGCTCCCAGCATCGCAGATATTCCTCCGATTGCGAGCGCAATCCATCCCCACCAGAGCTGGTAGCCGCCAAGGTGCGTCACTAGGTTGATGAGGCCGTAGACGCCCATCAGAGTAAGAGTCGCCGAAAGAAGTGCTGAAGCGTTTGATGGCGCACTGGAGTGCGCGATTGGCAACCACTCGCTCATGTGGAACGGCGCAATACCCATCTTCAGCCCAAACCCTAGAAGAGCGGCAACAAACACCCATGATGCCGTTGTTCCCGTAGCCAGCACAGCAGAGGTTGATAGAAAATCGAGAGAGTGTAGCCACGCGAATATTCCTGAGAATGCCAGCATTATCAGGACGGTGCTTGCTTCGCCGAATGCCAGAAACAAGTAGGCAGCGTTCAATACTCCTTTCTTGCTTCCCTTTCCCTGCAGTATCATGAAAAATGACGCGATTGTCATCGTTTCCCATCCA
>DAHVAI010000165.1 GCA_027314685.1 Nitrososphaerota archaeon
TTCTTTAAATCACATTGCCCAGACAAGCATGCAGACCAAACTCGTCGCAGACAACAGCCAAGATTTAGCTTCAATTATCGTTGATGCAATGCTCCAGATTGCTGAAAGAACTAATGGCGAGAGTTACAAAGTAGACATCGATAACGTCAAGGTAGAGAAAAAACCCGGCGGATCGACCGACGATACAAAGTTGATTCGAGGCATCGTGCTTGACAAAGAAGTCGTCCACTCTGGGATGCCAAAGCGAATTGAAAATGCAAAGATAGCTCTCGTGAATTCCGCGCTTGAAATCGAGAAGACAGAGTTTTCAGCCGAGATAAGGATCAACGACCCGCTTCAGATGAAGAAATTCCTGGACGAAGAAAACTCGATGCTCGCGGCAATGGTGGAGAAGGTAGAATCTGTCAACGCAAATGTCCTGATCTGCCAAAAGGGAATCGATGATGTAGCTCAATCATTCCTTGCAAAGAAGGGAATACTAGCGGTCCGCAGGGCAAAGGAGTCCGACATGACAAAGTTAGCCCGCGCTACGGGCGGCAGGATCGTTTCAAACCTTGAGGATTTGACAGCAAAGGACTTGGGTGCAGCACAGCTTGTCGAGGAAAGAAAGATAGAGACAGACAAGTGGGTCTTCATCGAGGGTTGCAAGAATCCAAAGGCTGTGACAATACTTGTTCGCGGCGGATCTCAGCGGGTAGTTGACGAGGCCGAAAGAAGCATGCACGATGCGATAATGGTGGTAAAAGACGTCTTGGAAAAGCCAGCCATTGTTGCAGGTGGAGGCGCTCCGGAAGCAGAAATTTCCTCAAAGCTTCGAGAGTATGCGAGCAAACTATCTGGCAGGGAGCAGCTCGCTGTTCTGAAATTTGCTGATGCACTAGAAGTGATACCTCTAACACTTGCTGAAAACGCAGGCATGGATCCAATCGACACTCAAGTAGACATCAGAGCAAAGCACGGACAAGGCAAGAAATGGTTCGGAATCAACGTGCGTACCGGCAAGGTCTCGGATATGATGAGTGACGACGTGGTCGAGCCTGTCGCCGTGAAAGAGCAGATCATCCGCGCTTCGACAGAAGCTGCAAGCATGATTCTAAGGATCGACGACGTGATCGCCGCGGGCAAGAGTAAGGGCCCGGCAGGACCGCCTGGCGGAATGGGTGAGTAGAAAGAATCTCTTATCTCCAGATGACGGTTACGCGGGCTCTGGTTTTTTTCGAGCCCAAGATTCCCCCTTTATCAGTCGCGAGCGGGAAAACCCACTTCTGTGGCATGAGAGCGGGCTCATCTTAAAATTCTAGTCCTGCACTATTACTGTAACAAATTGATACAGAGCTATATGTACAGAATGTACCCAAACGACCAGCAAGAAGCGCTACTCAAAAGCACTCTTGTCCACCTGTGCGACCTGTACAGCTGTCTCAGGAGCAACCATGACCGACTATAAGCCTATCTTACCACGCGACTCATTTCGAGCCTCACCATCCTATCTCAAGAGACTGGCAGCCAACCATTCGGGGATTTATCCCCATTACCCTTTCATTCGCCCCTACGAGGCGCGTCCTTATTCAGAAACGACGAGGATTTTACCTCAAGCTCCGGCACAAGGAGACAGCTCCTCGTAGGTTATTTTTCTCTTGAGCACCCAATATGCGTACGACACGAGCTTTCTCGCTACTGCGATTATCGCTCTCTTGTCACCCCTCTTGCGTTTCACCCTCGTGTAGAAATTCTTCAGATTCTGATCCTTTCGGATCCCTGCCCTAGCGCACTCGATAAGATTCTTTCTCAGATATTTGTCTCCCCTCTTGGTTATGTGTCCAAGGTGAGTTGTGTCAGCTGTTTCATCAAGCCAAGGAACCAGTCCAAGATATGCACAGGCATGCTTCGAGTCGGGGAATCGGTCGATGTCATCAAGCACCGACGAAAGATAGAGCGAAGTGTAGGGCGCTATCCCTGGAATCGTATCGAGGAGTCTTGCTCCTTCATCTTTTGATGCCACATTGGTAATTTGAGGGTCAAGTTCCTCGATGAACGAATCGATGAGGTCAAGTGCGTGATCAACTTCATGTAAACGGAGCTCCCTCAACTTCTTCCTTCCATCAGGACTGAAGAGATTCTTCGCTTCTGCGATGCCTTTCCTTTTTAGCATCCATCTTATCGACTGTTTGAGCTCACCGCGTCTCATGCCATAACGTACTCGCTCTCCTATCACGATTAGCTTCTCTCGCATCTCTTCGTCACGCATGTGAGCCATGGGCAGGTAGTTGGTCCTCAATAGGTCTCCCAAAATAACTGCATCCTTTCGATCGTTCTTTGTAGTAGATCCTGATATTAGTCGAAGCTTCCCCGGGTTTGCTACAGAAATCGTACAATCCTTTAGAGAGGATAACTTTTCGTGTATTGGATAGATGAATCCCAACGATTCCATTGCAACTTGTTTCTCTCCTGGAAGAGACGACAGAAAGCTGCTGATCTCCTTGGTGGGCATCCTTTTCTCAAGGACTAGAGAGCCTTCCTTTTCCAATACAGCTAACTGTGATTCCTTCTCGTGGACATCTATGCCGACATAAAGTACACTTCTTTTGTTCATAGCATTCCGTTTTCTATGCCTGTTCATTAGGTCATAGGGTCAAGATGGTGAGTGAATACAAAGAGCATAATATCAATCTATCAAGAACTGATTTGAAGAGGATGGCACTTGAGAGTAGGCTGAATGATCCTGATCTTAGAAAGATACACAGTCAGGTAGTACAGAACGTAGCAGACAGAATCTCGGACGCATTCAACAATTACTTTGAGAAAAGACCGAGGTTCCCCAGAGTCAGGAAGTACCAGAGAACACAACTGTCCAAAGTGCGGAGCGAGTCTTTCTAGAGATCTTAATTCAGCTAAACTGATCAAACGGCTTGGCATCCAAAGTAGTCCGCCCTCGGACGAAGGGTTGTCACCAGATGAGCTTTTGCCTCTACCCTCTCTTCGTAAGATAGCAAGTAGAAGTAAGGAAGCTGGAAGCCAACATCTTTAGATGTTGGAGGACGTCACAAAATCAAGTCTCCCGGACAAAGCTTTTCTAATCCTGCGTTGCAGATGTGTATGGTTTGTTCACACAGGTCTTCGTGACATTTCTCTTTGCTATTGTGGCAATAGCCGTACTTGCGTGGATTGGCTCAGTATTGCCAGAAT
>DAHVAI010000166.1 GCA_027314685.1 Nitrososphaerota archaeon
TGGGACAAGTGACTTGCCACAAGACTTGGCAAGATCATATGGGATATTTTCAACCTTTGGAAGAACAATCGAATCCAGTTTTGCGTGTCTAGCTGCAAAACTCAAATCTTCTTCTGAGTATCCAAAACCTACCTTGTTTATCCTAACGCATAGTTCACAATCACCCCAATCCAGTATATCCAATAGCGAAGACAGTAACACTCTAGCCTTCGCCTTCTCTGTCTCAGGAACCGCGTCCTCAAGATCGAAGATAATGGAATCAGAACTGAGCGTGGCAGATTTTCTGATTTTCTTTTCATCATTAGCAGGAACGAAAAGTTGACTGCGCCTAAGCATCCCGAGCTAACAATTGGCAACTCTTCGAGATTAAAATCTGTCTATTGCAATAGCTGTTGGTATTCACTGTAATTGTCATGGTTATTTGCCAAGTTTTATCTACGCAATCGGTTATTTGCAGAAAGATATGTCAAAGCAACTGGTACAGCACTGGGATAAGATCACAGATGTTGTAGTAGTGGGCTATGGTTATGCGGGCGCGATAAGTGCGATAACGGCTCATGATCTTGGAGCGAAAGTAACATTAATTGAAAAGCAATCGCGTACTGGTGGACTGTCCATCTTTGCAGGTGGAGGCTTCAGAAGCGCTGACGATCCTGATTCTGCGTTCCGATACTTGCGCAGAACCTGCCTCAATACGGTCCCCGATGACGTCTTGCGGAGTGCTGCAATTGGTTTCACAAGAGTACTCGACATACTGAAGCCATTGTTAGACAATGCCGGTGTCTCTTACCTAGAGCGCCATAATACTGGCGGAACATATCCTTTCGAAGGCGGGCAGACTTTTGGTTACTTCAAGGCAAAGATTGACAAGAGGATTGAAAGGTATCCGTGGTTGCATTCACATGGGAGCGGATGGATAATCTTGAAGCTACTTGAACAGGAGGTTAAAAAACGCTCGATTGAAGTCTTATTGAACACGAGACTCATTAACTTCGTGACAAATGATGACGGATGTGTTGTGGGATGCGAAACTAGAAGTCTGGAAAGCCCAAAACTCTCCATAAAGGCAAGGAAAGCCGTAATCTTAGCTTGCGGTGGGTTCGAACAGAATGAAGAAATGAAGATTCAGTTCATACAAGGTCAACCCGTTTATGCAGACTGCCCTTCGTCCAATGAAGGGGATGGAATTAAGGCGGCTAGTCTTCTAGGAGCAAAGTTGTGGCACATGTGGCACTTGCATGGTTCTTACGGTTTTAAACGCCCAGAATTCGAAGTTGCATTTAGACACCATTATGGCGGCGGTACCAAGGATAACGAACCACGCAAGTTCCCCTGGATAATAGTAGATAAATTCGGTAGAAGATACATGAACGAGCAACCTCTTGCTCCTCAAGACACTCCGTGGAGGGAAATGATGCAATATGATACCGATATCCAAGACTATCCTCGGATTCCATCATATCTAATCTTCAACGATGTTGCTAGAAATGAAGGGCCACTTTTTGTCACGCATTATACAGACCTAGACCCTCCTTCGGTCAAGTATGAATGGAGCGCCGATAGCTCCGTCGAGATAGAGAAGGGATGGATCAAGAAGTCAGAGTCAATAGAAGATTTAGCAATCCTGATATCTGTGCCTCCTTCGACTCTAGCCGAGACTCTCGCAAGCTGGAATGCAATCTGTAGCAATGGGAAGAGCGACTTGTTTCGTCGTCCTGCTGAAACATTGTCGCCAATTGACATGCCTCCTTACTATGCCGTTGAAGTCTGGCCAATCGTCACCAACACTCAGGGTGGAATAGCTCATGACTCAGGACAGAGAGTAATTGATGCGTTCAACAGGCCAATTCCGCATCTTTATGTTGCAGGACAACTAGGCAGTATCTTCGGTCACCTGTATTTACAAGCCGGAAACGCAACAGAGGCCATATTTTCTGGCAAACTCGCTGCAGAGAACGCCATTAAAGAGCCATCACTCGATTGAATGCGCAAGATTTTGATTTAGGCACAGATGCAGCACATTTTCAGGTTCGCGTACGCCTATATCCTAACCTTCACGTCACCGTTTTCTACGATAATTTCGTAAGACATCAACCTGTCTTTCTGATCCGCTCGACAGATTCCAGGCCGTGCCAGGGCAAGCGATATTGAACTTTTCACTCGATAAGTAGTTTCTCACAATCACATCTTTCATTATCTCCGCACATGAATCGCCTATAGCGATCCCTTCACATGCCGGGCCGCCTTGATGAGGACACAGGTCGAAGTAGGCATAGAAGTGGTCCTTCAACTTGTACACACCAATAGTGATAGATTCTACTGGTGAGAAAAGGGCTGGCATTAGATCCTTGAACTCATTCGCTCATCCCACAGTGTAAATCTTAGTCAGTATCTGAACACACTACTTTGATTTGTCAGCAAGTTTCATTTGAGATTAAACACTCTTTTCGCATTTTCGCTCAAAATGTTTGTCCTTGCCTTCTGAGATAGAAAAGGAAGGTCCTATATCACTCTTGGAGTGTCAAAGTCATGGTGTGGGTAATCACTAGCGTTCATCAGTTGGGTCTCCACATCGAACTTGTTGAAGACGTACTCTAGCTCTTTTTTCGCAGGCGTACGCTCAAGGGGCTGAGAAGAGAAGTAAAATTTCTTAATGTATTCACTGGCATCTTTTTGAGTAAAGGCACGTTGCTTCGAAGTATCATGTACACAGAATCCATTCTATTCATAATCCATGGTATTCAAGTCACTCCACCCTCGATGAATACGAAATTAAGACCTGGATAACGTTCCGGAATACCTGCTGACAGCATGCTTGTCATCTGGAGCGCGAGATGGAAAGGAAAAGTGAGCACGTTTAATGCAAAGGAATTTAGGCGATCAAATGGAGGAAGACAACCCTGTGAAACGTGGAAACAAACCGGCAGGCTCTTCTTTTTTGCAGTTTCGTATATAGGAATCCAAGAATCCTCACCGGCCAGCATTCTCCTGTGAGAACTATCATTATCCCGACCACGCCCTTCTCCTTACCTGCTCTGTCAATCAGGTCCGCTGCTTAGTCAGGTTAATTTGCGGGAATAGCGTCATTCTTGTATCTATAATCATTCTTGTGCATACAGCTTCTGTGATCTTGGTATTCTTCAGCTCTCCGACGAATGTACTGCCTTGCGACACACAGTTGAGTGACGAGCTGGGTGTCACGAATCAGAGTCTCTGCCTTCATCCGTTAACCATCAGCATCTCGAGTGCTAATGCGTCAGAATTCACCGTTCCAGTTCTTGGTATGAAACCAGGCCAAACTTGCACATTGGAAATTCTATATCATATCTCTGCAAGTCAGATTAACCATCAAGGAAACAAGGCAAACTTGATTTCTGCTGATTACCCGGCACGCTTTCCGTATCAACTGCAACCGAAAACAAGAGCAACGCTGGTTTCAACCATGCCTTGCTCGTTTTCCGTAGTGCTGATTGGGTGTTATACAAGTATGTTATCAAAACATCGTGTAGTTCCATTGGCTATTCTGCAGTTCTTCCTCCATTTTACTACGGATTATATCCTCCTCTCGTCGTCACTAACAATCCGAACAGACTAAACAACTCAACCCTAAGCTTGGGGGATTTACTGGCATAATCCAATCAGGAGAGTTTATCATTCCTTCCACAATCGCCGGGGCAACTGGATTCCAGATTGTGAATGACTCCCCACCAGACATAGAATATTGTCCGAATTCGGCGTGTGTTCTGATTTCTATGAGTCTTGTTTAGACCTTTTTCCGAATAGCGCGTGAGAGTAAAATTGAGTAGCAGATCCGTCGCACAATCACATATCGTGTATCATTCTCCTCAATAAGAGAATACAATCAATGAGTCTTAAAGGAAGTAAGTCTCAAGGATGCAGGAACATTGTCAAGTCATGATCGATCTACGTTTTGGGCGAATTTAAATTATGGATTTCTTGTTTATCTGCTAATCATTACAGGTTATTCACTCTTTCAAATTGTAACACAATTTCACTTCGGAAATCCACTAAAGGTGTTAGTGCTCTCAAGAACAACTCTCATTTCTAATGAGTTGCATCCAGATCATACAACAATCCTTGTGTTCCTTCTGGTTGAAGTTTGGAGCTTTGTCATTGTTCGAGCTCATGTATTAGGGTTTTCAAATCTCCTATTGTGTAAAGAGGGGTTATTTCGCACAGTGGTTCTTGCCGCATACCCCATTACAATTTGTGAATTGCTCTTCGTGGTGTTCTGGTCATGCACTCACGGTCCTAGTCTTGAATTGCTGCCTACCCTCTTGATTCCAGCAATTATCCTAACTTTTTATAACAAGGTAGTCGGATTTGGCAAGACAGAACTTGCATTGTTAGGGCTGCTGTTCGTGTTCTATGTCGCCTGGACCATTCTCAATGGCTTTCAAGTCTCAGCATCTCCCTCGGGACCTCTTAATCTAGCAAGCATCCAAATTAACTCACTTGAAATTGGATCTTGGGGTCTTTCGCTTTTCACATGGCTTGGAATTGGCACACAATCTAAGAGGTAATAATCTTGCATTTCAAACGCGGGAATTGCCTCTCCGTACTAATGGAGTGAAGTTAGTCACATACTCAAGAATCGAGGGCAATCATCGAAAAAATGGAGAGCTGGGATACATCACCACAATGGGTTTGAATCTCATACGTTGAAAACCTATATTGGCGCGAGAACTGTCGAGCACCATATCCTCTCCATCCAGACCCATGATCATTTGCCGAGTTGCTGAGTTTGAAATCAAAGTTAAGCGTGGCTCCGTGTGCAGAGGTCGAGGATGAATTCATCAACCTATTTTCCTTTTGGCTCAGTTGAACTATTATTGATAGTCTCACTGCATCACCTTCATCTGATCGGAGCATTGATTATCAACTATTGACGAGCCAAGCGGATCGTTACCAGCACTACGACAAATCTTGCAAACAAGGACCTCACGCAATGTTAAGGATGGCGGTACCAAGTACTGGAATACATCTTACATTTGAAGCATTCGCAGTATTCAATTTCAGTCGAAAATAAGGACCGAAGAGTTGCTAACCGAAAAAATTCACCAACATTTTGGTACTAACTATCGACTCCAGTCGAAGCGGACGCGAGACAAAAGACGCGCTTCTATGAAAAATGACGCGCTCGGTTTGTGGGCCTGCTCTGACAAGAATGGTCATTAATTTGACCCAAATTGGTGAACATCCCATTTCACGAGTAATATCTGAACGGTTCTAACATGTCTCCATTTGACTTTGAAGTATCTGGGTTCTTGTGCATTCAAAGAATCGTTTGTTGGCTGTCTAAGCGTTCGACAAAGAATGCTTGCGCTGCATCAACATTCTTCGAACCACTTTTGCAGACCTTAATTGTTATAATTGATTCAGGCAAATCCAAAGGCTACAATGAGTTGGGTAGGTACAATAAAACAATGGGCAAACTTATAGGCGCGCAACTCTCTTTAACAATCCTAGAATGCCATCGACAAGAGCTATCACGGCAAAGTATGCAAAGAATCGAGGATTCATGTGCCGCAATCACGTACTATACTGTCCAGATTTGTCCAAAGCGAGTGACAAAGTTCCGTTCTACTTGTATTGTCCCATACACGAGTTGATGTATAAAATAGATATCACAAGCCAGGGTGCTGAGTTCAGGGCCGAATTTCCTCATGGCTGCAAAGCAACAACTCCGAACCATGCTCCACGAATCGAGTTTTGAATTGAAGTTGCCATAATGAGTAATCGCCGTCCTGGTAGAAGATCCTCTCAATAGGAAAAATTGAAGTTACCCAGTCTGGAAACATTTTTGTAACGTATTCTTAGCTTTCTGAAATTGATGGAAAGAGGTTGCGGCTCCTGGGTTCTGAGGGTTGCATACTATCGCATAAATTACCACAACAACTTCATGTCCCATTGAGCATCATTCAGAGTAGAGGAATGAGAGCGTGCCCAAACGACTTACTCCTTAGATCCAGTAAAATTCGAATACAGGCGGATCGACCTTATGATGTACACTAAAGGCAGAAGACGACGAATATTGGCAAGGAACTATTGAAGAGAGAATAGGTCGCCTTCGCTCTCAGAACCATAGGAGAAAATACAATTGACCTGTCGGTCGAGATCTTCATCAAAGACGGCGGAATTTTGCTTGATCTTCTTGAACAAGCAAAAGTCACGATAGGGGTAGGGTCGTAATCTTGACCGAAGTTAGTGCAACTATGGGAAGGAAGAATCTTCCGGATCAAATTTTAGTTTAGACTCGGCAAATAGTGTCTTGTAGAAATTGTGCATCTACATAAATTAGAACGAACCTGAGCCTTTCGGTGTCCCATTCCAATTTGCAATCTCGTACATCTATCTTGATGTGATGAGAGTCGCTATTGACTCGGGGTTCTCGTGGGCGAATATCTCAGGAATTGAAAACTTGACCTTTTTCTGATCGAATATTTCCAAACAACGAATATAACTTATAGTTGGAAAATCAGGGAATACATGATCTGAAAACATCATATTGTATCAGATTGAGAAGGTCAACCACAGCGCGTGTAGATTTGCGTATCTTACTCGGTCCAGTAACGTTGGTTCAGGATCAACCAATAAGAGTGGAAAATCGTGATAGAACCAGTTAGGACATGCAGAAATTGGGAGTAAGTAGTTCAATTTCTTACACAAAAACGGTTTTCTTTACAACAAAATTTCGAAATTTGAACTATTCATTTTCATAGTTCCTTGTCCATACCACTCTGGAAATTGCACTCGTTCGTCAAAGAAATTGATCAAGTTCGAGAAGCCCGGGATAATTTGAAGGATCTGATGGAGGTATGCCCTGAGTGCAACAGAAGCATCCAATTTGGCTCTCGAATTTACGCCGAGCATATCTATGTTGCTCATTTGCGCGAATGAGAGATAAGATTGGGAGCAAAATGGCACAAGAGAGTCCAAAAAATATTTCAGAGAAGAGAGTAACACTTGGATCTAACACCTGTGCATTCTGTGGAACTGTAGAAGACAGCGTTGAGTTCGAGAATCTATTGTACAGAGAACCCGAACGCTATCTCGAACATCTTTTAGAACATCACAGCAAGTACTGAATCGAAAGAGGGAACAGCTCTTCTATAGATCAATTTTTTCTCTAACTTTAAGCATCCCAGCCACAATGCTCTTTATCTGCTTCTTTTCTATATTGGCAACAAGATGAATGTAAATCCAGAAA
>DAHVAI010000172.1 GCA_027314685.1 Nitrososphaerota archaeon
CCGGTCTGGAAACTTCTGCAAACATCAGTCTGCCTGCTTTCACGAAGATTGAACTAACCATAATTGATTATGACAGCGCTTCACCGCTACCCTCGCAGTGGGCTCAAGTTGCTGGAACGATAAGTAATCGTGTCTATGTAATTAATGGTACAACCGCTGCAAGTGAGAACATAAATTTGACCGCAGTAGAAGCGGTCAGCTCTCTTGATCCGAACACGCAGATCGCCCACACGTTCACCGTTCCACAGATTGGACTAAGCATACCGGTTGCCGCCAACTCTGTAGAGGTAGCAAACTTTTACATCAATCAGACTGGTACATTTCTCTGGCACTGTGAAGACCCATGTGGTTATGGACCAAGCGGCTGGGAAGGACCTATGAGTACACCAGGCTGGATGGAAGGAAACATAACTGTATCATAGGGCAAAGTAGCCCAGCTATTCAAAATGAACGATAACAAACACTGCGCCGGTTCAATCTATATGAACTAAGGTGAGAACTAGAGATGCTTGGAATAACGACTGAATCGGCACAGCGTACTAATCAATCACTGCTGGATGCTCAGCAGACATCGAGACTTGTTACGATTTGTCTTGGAGCTCTCTGGATATTCAACGGCTTGTTGCAACTGCAACCACAAATGTTCACACAACACTTGAGCGTAGATGTGGTTGGATACGCATTGATGTCCTTACCACCAACGCTTTATTTCTGGTCCTTGAATATATTGATTCATTTCTTCATGCCGTATGTATCAATATGGGACGTGTTATTCGCCGCATTACAGCTTAGCATAGGATTCTCCCTTGTAGTAGGCCCAAGACATGTTCAAAGAGTCGGGCTCTGGATTTCCATAGTCTGGGGTTCCATTGTGTGGGTATTCGCAGAAGGAATGAGTGGTATACTCACCGGCACGATGTCGGGCGGAGTCTTTCCCGGCACGCCTAGCATAATGAACGGGTTTCCGGGCGCAGCTCTAGTTTATGTTCTGGTCGCTCTTCTCCTTCTATTCCTTCCAAAGAGACTGTGGAATCCTTCGACTCGCTTTTCGATATTTAGAATTGTGCCCTCTCTGATTTTTGTGATCGCTGCCCTAGTTCAGGCAGCACCTCTAATGTGGCGAACTTTCGGCCAAGCTTCAATTTTTGCGGCAAACAGTGACAACGTTCCTGCGCAATTGGCCTGGAGCATCATGCCTTTTGTGAAATTCACCACATCTAATCCTGAGATAGCGAACAGTATTGAGTTGAGCATGTGCCTGCTTTCAAGTGTTGGATTACTGACTGGCAAGCGATGGGGATCGGTTCTGGCAATATGCTGGCTTGGCTTTATTTGGTGGTTCGGTCTTGGATTGGGTGGAATTCTCACTGGAGGCTCCACAGATCTTAACACTCCTCCTGCAATAGCACTCTTGATATTGCCCACTCTCTTGTGGCAAAATCATTCACGGAGAAACCCAAGTGAATATCTGGTTAGCAATGGTCTCTCTTTACCAATCCAAGTGCCTGTCAAATCTTGAATAGAAAGGCGAGTGTAAAAGGTCAAGAAGATTGACCATGCGTCGACTACGCAAAGGCCGAATGTTGTCTATACGCTTCATTTTCAAGTGTGAGAATTGTCTTACGGGCTTAATATTCGCGAGAAACAATTGAAAGAATAGCTTACTGATGTAGAGAGACACTTTGTTCCTCTTGGTAAGGTAAGCCACCGTGCTAGATTGTACTTAGATGGTAGAATACAAGTGGGTCGCGCTCTCCAACACGACGCTCGGAGTCTTGATGTCTTCGATAGACAGCACTATCGTCCTCATCTCGGTGCCTGCGATATTTCGCGGAATAGATCTCGACCCCACGACTTCGTTCCAATATCTTCTATGGATCATGTTTGGTTACATAATTGTAACCGCCACACTCCTTGTCACGTTTGGCAGGATTTCTGACATTCACGGGAGAGTGAGGTTCAGGAGTGGAACCCTTGGGTTCCATTTTTCACTCCGTCAACTTTTGGTGAAATCATGCAAAAAAAGAGGGAGGAGATTCCATATTCTTTGCTGCCGATCTACCTTCTTAAGTACGCTATGAGGAATCCCAGTCCGCCTGCAAGCACGCCAATGCCACAGACGATGAGCGCATAGCCCGTTGGGTCAATGAGTGATGAGAGGATGTTTACATGCACCCATCCTGCCGTCTGAGCCAGTCCGCCTTCGCTCGTAGGCATCAGACCCCTTTCACCAAAGTATCCCCCATACATCAGTAGACCAGAGGCGACTGCAGCTCCGACGTTCATGAATATCAGGTGTACCCATCCGAGTGTGTTTCCTACTAATCCTTTGAACGGCTTGCCTAGGTTGATCTCAAAATGGTGGTAGAATAGAGCCGTTAGACCTACGGCGATTACGCCGACGGTAATGTACATCACGTATCCCACGAGGAACCATGTTCCGGCGCTTCCTGATGCAATCACCTGAGATACTGCCGGCGAGACCCACGGAAGTACTATTGGAATTGTCAGGACTGTTGCGATTGCTCCTTGTATTATTGCTGCGAAGATGAATCTGTTTGACCATTTGCTCACTCTCAGCGGGAAGGTTTCAGGTTTCCTATTTTCTTGTATCGTGGTCATGTGGTTTTGCACTTGATTACTTCATACCTCCAAGAGCTCTTAAACGCGTGCCAGCAGATATCAGAAGTTGCATGCAAATACAAACATTCTAGATGTTCCCAACGGAAAGTTACATTCGAGTGCTATTCTTATCTCTCTACAGATATTTGCATTCGCGTGCACTGGTCTAAATAGTTTGTATGTTCAAATGGTCTAGCAAGAGTGATAATTTTGATACGCTATTGGTGGTCTGGATTATTTCACGAACTCGTTTCGCTCCTGCGAATTTTCCGGTGATTTGATATGAGCAAGGCAAGTGTCACCTTGGACGGACCTAGTAGTTTGGAGATCGCCTCAACGGCAAGAAGCGAAGAGAAGACGATCCGGGCATTCGTGAATGAATGGCTGGTGGTAGCTACAAAACTATCAAAGCAAGGTTGGAACACTACCAAGCTTGAATCGCTTTGCGATGCTTTCACTCTGATGAAAGAGATGGATGTAATCACATTACCCTCGGATTTCGTTGATGATCTTGTTGCGCGGGAGTACAAGACGGACAAACAAGGCTTGTTTCAAATGTTTCGAGAAATGGGAACTCAGGTGGCTGATGTGGTAAAGATTGATTCGCCAAACATGCATGGTCTGGCGAAAGTTGCAAATGAATTTCTTTCACTGCTTCCGCTGAAAATGTTCAAAATCTCTATGGACGATAGAGAGAACTGTTTGGAGATTGTAGTAGTTGGGGTAGGAAAGAGAATAGAATCTACGGAATGCGCTTTTGAAATGCTTGAGGCTTTTCTCAACTCCTATGGGTATTCTGTCACAAACCAACAGATCAACGTCGGTACTATTATGGTTCAGGCTTCGAGGCACAATTCCGGGACTAGCTCGATTGCTTGAGTACCCTCGACTTAGGTTAAACCAAGATGCCAATATCTATACCAACTAAACTCAACCAACGCACGTTGAAAACCGGCAGCTTATGTATGACTAGGAAACTATCCTGTTCCTGAGACAATGCCTGGAACGTATCCTAGAAACTACCATCACAAAGCGCCTCAAGACCTTGAACGTGTGTGCTTCACGACCGCTCTATCACTCGCTTTCCTCGTTGAGTTGGGAGGTACTTGAGTAATTGGCTAGAACGAACATGTCTATAGATCAAAAAGTATTCGATGAATTTTCTTCTGAAGCCCAGAGTCAAAACAAGACGCTTTTTGCCTTCACAAACGAATGGCTGTCGGTAGCCTCCGAGCTTTCAAAGGACGGTTGGACCCCTTCCAAGATTCACGGTATTGGCCACTCCATCTCATTGTTGAAAGAGATGGACGTAATCACACTACCATCGGATTTCGTTGACGAGCTTATTGCAAAGCAGTACAAGTCTGATAGGGAGGATCTGCTCAAGATGTTCAGAGATATGGGATCGGGCCTGGTAGGTCTCTTGAAGATCGCGACACCGGACATTGATGGGCTTTCAGAACTAGCAAAGGAGTTCATTATGCTACTGCCAGTGAAACAGTTCAAGGTCGTTAAGCAGGACAACGACGGCATCGAGGTTGACATCGTAGGAGCCGGGAGAAAGAAGGAGTCAGCAGAGTGCACTTTTCAATTCTTGGAGGCGATCTTGAATGGATATGACTACTCGGTTTCAAAGCATGAAATCGGGGTTGGAATGTTGAGAGTGTGGGCCTACAAAACCGGCACTTTTTAACTTCGATGAAATATCAAAGCTTTCGCAGCCCTAACTTCTGAAGCAAGTTCCTCTTTTAAGAAGTCTGGCCATCTGGACCTTATCTCAGCTATGTTGTTACCAAGAATGGTGATCGTGTCCCGGCTTTGAATCAAGCGACTTGTCAATAGAAATGCGTCCAGTGCTTGATGAGAGATGAAACATACTTGTGAATTATAGTCTAACATTTGCGGTCTGCTCATTCTGCGAGCTTTTCAGAGAAGAATTGGAAGAAAGAGATCTTGATCCTGGAGAAGAACTGATACTTCGCTTCCACCTAAGAACTGCCCATGGAATGACCATATAGACTAGAATTAACCCAAGGTATAGCCGATCGTCGCTCAGCCAGTAGGAAAGTAGATTATCAAAATTGATAATCGTGGCATACGTTATAACTTTCGAACGCCCTGTCTTTCTTGAAGCAACACATGAAAGCAACCAAATTTGGAGATCAGGATGAAGAACTTAGACATGAGGTAGTCGAAAGTGCGCAGATAGAGGAAGAAGAGTTGAAAAGTGAAATGAAGAAAAGAAAGAAACTGACCGAAGAGATAGAGGAAAGAGAAGCACTAGAAGAACAACCTCCATCGATAGGCTATCCTAACGATACTGCAATTCCAGGAATGAAGCAAGCTTAGGTACTACTGATCTCGGTGGATACTGTGCTAGGCTAATTGAGAATCCAGAATTCAAATCTGTGACTTTTTACATGCAGGGCAAAAAGTCTCGGTCGGACTCATCGTCGCTCCGCAGAATTTGCAAACATTTGTCACTGACGGCACTTCAGATGGCACCGATTGGTATGAAGGAGATGCCACTCGCATCGGAGGGTGAGTAGGCATCTTTTCGTTCTTGCTATTCGGTAGCATCCCGAATGCAATCAGGACAAGTCCAATCACGACTATAATGTATGGAAGGTACTGCGTTTCAGACCAAACTGATTTGGAAGTTATCTCGTAGTGCACAAGCACATCGCTTGCCTGTCTTGCAGGGATGTTGTTTTGAATTACAAAGTAGTAGGTCTCGCTAGCGGCTGTGTCATTTGTTAAACTCAACGAAACCGGAGATGACTGATTTAGAAACGACTTTATTGTAAACGCGGAATCGTTTTTCTGAAACGTTGCGAAGTTGCTCGGGTTCATCACGAAAATGTTCAGCCCTGAAGGACTCATTGTGAACGTTGATGCTAAGGTACCATCCTTTGGAACCGTCGCTGAAAAGTAGGAATAGTTACCTGCAGGTATGACGATCAGCTTGTTTGGCGGATTTGCAACAGTGGTTGTCGTCTGCATGCCAATAGAAGCAGCAACCTGTCCAAGAACGGCATTGCTAGAAAATAATACTAGGCCGACCAGGAGAACTGCTCCACCAGCGATAATGATAATTCTCTTCAACTTTACTCTAGGCTCGAATCATCAATGAAATTCAGTATGCGAGAACGAGCGATCCAGCGCAATAATAAGTCGAATGGAACTCGTTTAACCTCAATCTGTATCCTGATACCTTAACTATACAATCGGCACTAATAAGCCACCTTACGATTCGCATGTCTGATAATCGTGCACCCGCTTTTTATACTCGCCGCGTCCATATTTGGGACAAATTGAATAGCACTTAACGATCCCCTTGTATGGCCAATTTTTTGGCAGTGGTAGTGTTCATTTTTCGAGTACTCAAGATTCCTCATTTGGGAAAAAGTCTGGGGCCAGGCTAGAAGAGAGTTTTATCAAGCAATTAAGGAGATAAAGAATCCATCTCCCGATCACGCATACGTGCAACCAAACGGTCACAGGACAACAATCAAAAGGCTAAGGCTTCGTTAAGGGAACTACAAATCTAGGCGCAGTAGATCGGTTGTTGCCTGCTGCTCAGAAATAAGGGATAGACACATAGCGTAAGACAAGAGATCAGATTGCGATAGAGATAGCCTGGAAGATAAAAGGTAGCTCCTAGCGCCTAATTCTGAAATCTTTCAATCGCATCAGAAAGGTAAATCGCAATATCGATCTAGCAATTATTGAAAACAACGCGTCTAGATAATAAACAACTGGAAAAACGCTCTCGTAAGCAAGCACGTCCAGCTTCATCACAAGTCCAACCGCCTGATAATATCGGCTTCGAAAATCAGGTTATTCTCAACACTGAAAATCGAGCTCGCGATTTTTTTATTTCGCCTAGTTTACTAAGAGCTTTCTCAAAATAACAAATCAAGCTCGATAAAGTTTATCGTAGCAGAGATACTCTACTATTAATTATAATGAAAAGATGGCCGAAAAACATAACTTGCACGTACTAGTGTCGATGACGGCACTAGTACTTCGCTACGTCAGATATTTCCTATTGGGTTACTTCTTGTTCAGTTTCCAGGACAGTTCAGAGGCTAGTTGTTCTCTGGTCTTCCCGATAGTGGTTATGCCCTCACTCTCGCAGGCTACAATGAGAGGGTCCTTTCCAGGAGCTGCCTCAGAGACACTTGCAGCAGAAGCTGCTGGTGGCACAGCGGTTGTCGTTGCCGGGGGAGCTTGAGTCTCAGTCGGGGGCTTCGTTATCTCGCTGGCTAGTCCTTTCCAGCCACTATCAAATTCCTTTCTTGCTTGACCGAGAGATCTGGCAAACTGTGGAATCTTGCTGCTTCCAAACAAAAACACTACCACGCCCAGTATCAGTATCCATACGATTGGATCGTCAAACGCCATACATATCGCTACTATTCAAGATGGCCTTTGCAGTATATAAGACACTAACACGATTTTCAAGTGTGAGAACACTTACATTCAAGTTTAGCAAGCCGCGTTATTGCGGGACTCATTTTTAAACTTGATAATTGACCCATTGAGTAAATACTGAATTGACCTTCTGTCACGTTGCATAAACTTTAGGACTCAAGCGAAATCAAATTTTCTGGGCCCCGCTCTACGTGCAGGATTGATAGCCTTTGCTTAGGTGATCAAACAAATGATTGAGCAGGCAAAAAAAACTCGAGAAAGACGAGCATACAATAGTTGAGGGAAACAGGATGTCAACCTTGGAGCGCTTAGCCTAGCTCTCAAACCGCCCAAAGAAATGGATTTATGCATTAATGATTGCATTTGCCGTAGTATCTTCGATCCCAAACCCACTTCATCCTTTGGGAGGTCCTAGTGCACTATTGGATACAAATTTCCCCTGATTGATGCCCTAAAACATGCTGAGACGGGAACGACCAGATGATCTCAGTACTTATCAATCAGTTTGACCACGATTTCAGTCTGTGTAAATCTCTCTCGTCATCTGGTTCATGCGACATTTCCCATAATATTTGGAAAGATGTACGGGTTTGTCGCGCTGTGATTATACCTGAGGGAGAAAGGAGCTTTTCAGAAGTACGTCCTTCCATTTGCAATCTTGTTTTTCGTGAGAACGGCATTCGGACTACTCGTTGTATTCTCAAAAGTGATCAGGATCATTTGATTTTCTACAACGCATTCCAAGTTACGAGCATGGTCTCGCTAAGCGATTTTGTAAGTATGCTCATCCTGATTCCTATGGTGACTAGTTTGGGTTTTGCCTTCCCGGTTTTCATTCTTCCCTCGGTCGAACTAAAGATACTGAACTCAAAACAGTTCGGAAGCGTGCGCAAATGTGTCTACATCTTGGTTGCCCTTGCCGTTGGATTAGTAAATCCAGACCCAATTTTCACAAGTAGCATTTTCAATTATCATAGCAATTTACGCTCTGTACGAAGCGACGATGTATATCACGAAGAGGATTGAGCGAAATCGCGCAAAAATTCAGAAAGCAGGCACAATCTGGAACTCTAACTGAAATAAAAAGAAAACAGGTTGATGCCAGTCATTAAGCGAGTCTTTGGGAATTTCAACTGTTGTACGCTGCGTAGTCCACGATTGCTCTCGTTAAGCTCTGTATCGGAAGGGGGCAAACAAGTTCAGTAGAAAAGTAGGGCTGGAAGATAGATGAGATCAGGGCACGATTATAAAATTTGAGAATGATATCCGCTCTGGTGGTAACTACCACACAAATGGTTGTATGTTTTTGGAAAAAACAGTCCTTCCCACGAAGTGATAGGCGTATGGACATGAGTCGCGTGTGATTATCAGTCGTGAGAATCGTCTCCATTCCTTAACTACGGCGCTAGCCAACTCTATTCAGTTAAAGGCATCTGGACAGTCGAGTCCGTCCGCGCCAGTATTCAATCGAGGAAGAAAAGCAACAATGGGCTTCAAAGATATCTTTAGAACTGATCTTATCCTGATACACCCACCTTCGGTTTACGATTTTCGAAAGTCGACAATTCTTGCGGGGCCGCTGGCAGACGCTGTTCCGTCTACAGATGAGTTCGAAATGTACCCAGCTGGCCTCACGAGCATTGCCTCGTACCTCGCAAAGAATCAGTACAATGTGAGGATCGTGAACCTTGCGTACAGGATGCTCAAGAGCAAATCGTACGACGCAAAGGAACGGCTTTCTAAATTACATGCAACTGTCTTCGGGATCGATCTGCACTGGTTGCCACACGCGCATGGTGCGCTGACAATTGCCGAGATCATAAGGGAGCTACATCCTGACAGCTACGTACTTTTCGGCGGCTTATCATCCAGCTACTATCACGACGAATTGATAGCAAAACCAACGATCGACTTCATAATTCGCGGCGATTCGACTGAAGAACCCGTTAGGCAGTTGCTGGCTGCGCTTAGAAAAGGTGAATCGTTTGAATCTGTGGAGAACCTGACTTGGAGGAGACCGAATGGAGATGTGGTTGTGAATCCACTTACATTCATTCCCGACAATCTGGATTACGTCGATGTTCCTGATTACGCATACTCAATCGTGGAAGTATTCAAGTACAGGAGTCTAAGAGATCTCATACCATATCTAAGATGGCTCCAGCACCCGACCACAATGATCTTGAATTCCAGAGGATGTTCGCTTAATTGCTCGACCTGTGGCGGGTCAAGATCTGCATACGAGCAGATTTGTAACCGATGCTGGCCAGCATTCAGGTCGCCGGAAAAACTCGTACAAGATGCGAAGACTATCGTCTCCTTCACGCGTAGTCCAATCTTCGTTGTCCATGACATGCGAGTGGGAGGACTGCCAAGGGCTGAAAAGTTCTTTCGACTCCTTAAAGAGGCAAGAGTAAGAAACGAATTCGTGTTCGAGCTGTTCTACCCAGCGGGCGTGGATTACTTCAAGATGGTGCATGATAGTGTTTCAAAGTACAGCATGCAGCTGACTATCGAAACTCCCTTGGAGGAGCTGCGCAAAGCAGGGAAACTGAAGTTTCCGGTCTCAAACCAAAGGGTAGAAACAACTATCGATAACGCCCTAAACAATGGTGCCAACAAGCTTGATATGTTCTTCATGGTAGGCATACCTCACCAGACTTAAGATGATGCAATGGCCACAGTAGCCTATTGCGAGGGATTGATGAAGAGATTCGACGGAGATAATAGGTTAGAATTCTTCATTTCTCCGATGGGACCTTTTCTTGATCCGGGATGCGCTGCCTTTGATGATCCCGAGTACGGCTACAAGCATCTTTACACGACTTTGGAAGAGCACAAGAACGCACTGCTAGAGCCGACCTGGGAGACCATTCTCTCTTACGAGACAGATGGTATGAATCGCTCTCAGATATTGAAAGCTAGCTACGATGCGGCCGCTGGTTTGAATTCGGTGAAATTGAAGTACGGCCTGATAGACGAGAAGACCTATAATGATGTAACCATGCATATGCAAGCTGCCCAGCAAGCAATTGCGGCCATGTCTCACGCGTTTTCCCTTCCAGAACCATTGCGCCGGAAGGAAATTGATAGGATTCGCGAAGAAGTTCAGAAAGCGAACACGGATTCTCTCTTCAGCAAAAATGAATTGGAATGGCGTGGCGCGAACGGGCTAAAACTCAGTTCTGGATTGGTCGGGATCCTCGCCTCTGGACTAGCTCAGGAAGTTGTCCGGAGTTTTCACAGAATGAGAGGAATATATGATACTTCAATTTACAAGGGTGGACGCCTGGCGGGCTGCGACTTGCCGAGCGCAAGCTTGCCAAAGGTCCACAACTAGGGATTCTCACACGTGATAATCGTCTGACTTCATTGCCCGCGGGTCGATCGTGCTCTCAAGAGTCTACTTTGCCTCAGAAGTTGACGTTCAAGCGCGTGCTGGTTGCACTAGACGGCTCTGAGGTGTCACTGAGAGCTGTTGATCACGTAGCGCGAATAGCCAAGGACGAGAATGCTTTGCTCCTGGCCTTGCACGTGGTTGCTAGCCCACAGTTTGAAGTCTCGCTGCCAGAGTATTACGAGAATGCTCGCCTGGGCACAGCTTACACAATTTCATTCATCAACGCTGTTAGATCTAACAATTACTTGGAAGCATTCTCAAACAAACTCATGACACTCGTCTTGTATGTCAGCATCATCCCCTTCGGGCGTGCGGTTGCAGGGACTGGACTGCAGTTTGGGACTCTGTACACCAGCCAAGCGCCAACGCCATTCTTCAATCTACTGTTGGGACTTCGTGTACCTGTCTCGGTCCTGGCAAAGGATTCTCTTCCATTCATTATCGGGTCTCTGATTGTTCTCGTTGCCAGTCATCCGATACAGATTTACAGATCACCTCACGAGCGCCGGGAGATGTTGAGCGCGTTCACTTCGGGTCTGCTGGAAATTGCGGCAAAGTCATTCGAGTTTTTCACAAACGTACTGAGCTATGTCAGGTTGGGTGTGTTACTAATCACCACTTACGTTCTCGGAAGTCTAGTTGCTGGTGTTCTTTCTTTCGGAATTTTGGGAGGACTGCTTGCTGCATTTCTTAATATTCTTGTGATTGCCATGGAAGGACTGATAGTCTACATACAAGATATGAGGCTGCATCTCTACGAGTGGCTGTCCAAATTCTACATAGGGACTGGAATCCCATTCAGACCGATGAAATCCGGCGGAGAGTTTTGCAGTTTATCATTTGAAAACACACCGTTCTAAACTCCTTTCCTATTAGTTCAAGTAGGAAAAGTTATTTTGCTAGTCTAGCTTACCTTCTCGTATGGCAAGCCAGAAGGCAGACGATCCTTTGGAACTCTTGTCCCTTTTTGCATCGGGTACTCTATCTATAAACGTGGACGGGCATCCACTTCTCAAGGTTGACGCCGAATCGAAATCGGTGGACGTTGATGGGCCACGGGTTAAGGAATGCGGAATACCATTGTCAAAGATCATCCAACTTGAAGCCGGGCGGAAGGGTATCATAGGCTTGCTCAGCGGCTCGCGTGCCACGGCAAGCAGATTATCAAAGAAAGGCTGGAGATTGACGCTATATGATAACGGAAGCGAGCTGGTTAGGATAGGTAAAGGAACATCGAGATTAACGGGTCACATGAGTATGAAACCCACTAGAGTGAGAAAGATTCTAAAATCGCTCTGAACACCGAAGATTTTTTCTCGACCTTCCAAGTTTTTCGTCGAACCCGCGGAATCGACACCGGGTCCATTGTATCATCTTGAATTTTTTAAAGCGTATTGAATAGGGTCGTCGCACTTTCTCGTTTCTGAGCTCGAACCCACAAACTTTTCCCAGCAATTTCGCCATGTGATAAAATTTAGATACTCGCTCATTATGAATCGTCGCCGAAGCGCAACAAGTTTCCCGAGAGTCGAGAAAAGACGAGCAAACATAAGTCGTTACAAGAAGAAATTCATCACAGATTTCGTTTGGGTTTCCAACTTAAGCAATGTAAAAATCAAACTGATCTTAATTGAAGATATACACAAAGACAGGTGACAAAGGAGAGACCGGCCTTTACGGTGGTAAGCGTGTCAGGAAGGATAGTCTACGAGTGGTTGCATACGGCGATGTGGATGAAACCAATGCTGCCATAGGAATTGCAAGATCCTACATCCAAGAGGGTTCCTCAGGATCGAGGGAAGTCCTTGCATTCATTGATGCCGCACTAGAATCTGTACAAAACAAACTTTTTGCCGTTGGCGCCGTGTTGGCTGGATCGGAGGATCCTAATTTTGCTGTAAAGGATTCCGACATTGATTACTTGGAAAGATGCATTGATCACATTGATGAGTTGGTGCAACCAATCAAGGCGTTCATCCTGCCTTTTGGAACCGATCTGAGCGCGAGACTGCACCTTGCAAGGACGGTGGCGAGAAGGGCTGAGAGAAACATAGTTGCATTATCTGCTACGGAGCAAGTGAATCCAAACGTGCTAGCTTATGCGAACCGATTATCCGATTTCCTCTTCACACTAGCTAGATTTGCAAACAAGGCACAGAGCGTCCCAGATACTGTGTGGAAGAAGGACTACCAGCCAAATATTATTCTCTCTGGGCAAACGAAGCTGGAACAAAGGCAGGAGAGTAATTTGCAGGATAAGCCCGCTGTCCAGCAAAAGACTAACGGCAACGGAAAGAGCTAATTCTGGATTGTAGGCTTCACATACTCTCCATTCCCGGGAGAGCCAACCACATTGTCATAATCACGCGTTATTGCTTTGCCGCGCAAGAAGACGATTTCTTGAGAACCTTTCACCTTGATTCCGTTCCAAGGGGTCCATCCACACTTGCTGTAGACCTTATCCTCTCTTATCGTGTACTCCTTCTTCATGTCAACTAGAACGAGGTCTGCGTCTGAGCCGACCTCTACTGCTCCTTTCTTGGGGTAGATTTGTGCTCGTTTTGCTGGATTTTCGCTCGCCAGTTTCACAAATGTGTCAAGTGTCAGCTTGTCGTCGTTGATCGCGCTCAAAAATAGTCTAAGATAATCTTGTAGCACCGGCGTGCCCTTTGGGGAAGCGAAGAAATCCTTCCGGCCGTTCTCGAGTTCTTGTTTTGTGTGTGGCGCATGGTCAGTGCCTATGATGTCAACCGTACCATTTTCGAGAAACCCATAGATTGAATCCTGATCCTCTCCTTTGTGATACAGTCCATGGCTGAACGGGCCGAGACGTTTGTTGTCTTCGCGAGAGAGGAAGAACGCCCATGGATTGATCTCGGTGGTGAAGTTGTAACCTGCGGTTTTCAGCGTATTTGCGAGCTCTAGTTGTGGTCTCCAGCAGACGTGTGCTATTTGCAACTTGGCCCCACAAGAATTTGCAATCAGAATGAGCATTGCTGTTGAAGTTGTAAGCGCCAAGCTTTCCCTATACGAGTAGCAGTCAAGATACGCATCGACGTCGTGTCTGTTTTCCTTACCTGCGATCTGGGCCTCGCCTTCTCTCCAAATCTCGGGTTCAAGAGGATGAACTACACAAGGAAGGTTCGTCTTTGCAATCTCCTGAAGCGTCAACAGTATCTTTCCGTAATCGATGATCGCAGTTTCAGGCAAGTATGGGTATACGGGTTTGTCTCCTTTTGGGAGTATCATGAAGAACTTGAAACCTGCAGCTCCAAGATTCGCAATCTTTGGGATTTCTTCAACCCTTGTGGGGAGAGCATATGAGTTAAAATCGACGAGCGTCTTCTGCTTGCAATCGTTGATCTTCGCTTCGTAAATGTCTGCCGTGTTGGGAGCAGGATTCAGGTTTGGCATGTCAATTATCGTGGTCACGCCGCCAGCCGCGGCAGCCATTGTAGCCGTTTTGAAATCCTCTTTGTGCGTAAATCCAGGATCTCTGGTGTGGACATGCAGATCTACTAGTCCTGGAATCAGATACTTTCCAGACGCATCGAGATTTCGAGAAAATTTCTCATGCGCTTTCTTCGAGATTTCGACGATCTTTTCATCTCTTATCCCAACGGATAGATTCTGAAAGGAATCTCGGTGCCAAACCCAAGCGCCCTTTATCGAAAATTCCGAACCTAGATCTGTAGAGTCCAAGCACGTTCAAATGATAACTCGCGGACGCCACATTTAGAGTTTCTCGGCAAAAACGCAAGGCGCTTATACTACGGTTGGCTCGTATCCTACATCTCCACGGGTGACTCTTGCAATACCTGCTGAATCTGTCACGACTAGATTGGCCAAATATCTAGAGCCAAAGCTTGCAGGGAGTTCGCTCCAGATCATTCACGACGGAGGTAATCAAATGACAGTGTTCGCTGGCGAAGACATTTCTCTCAAAGTGGAGGAGAATGGAAGGAAAAGCCTCGAATTTAGCTTGTTTTCGCCCAAGTTGAATAGAATAGTAACATTCGAGGAGATAAATGACGCAGTGTTCCTGGACGTGCGGCTTAACGATGAACTCAAAGCTGAGAACCACGAGGCGGAAGAGGCCGATATTTCGTTGGCCATTGATCTAGTGGAGGTATGGGCACGCGAAAACGGGTATTCCTTTACTCACAAGGCGTGAAAGAATCAACTTTTTACACGCCGCTTTTGTTTATGTTTTCACGTTGACAGTACTCACCTTCTTGGGAACTTCTGCCGCAATTCCCAGCAAGCAAAGAGGATTTTCGTGCATCAGCGTTCAAGAAGATGAAGATATTGTATTGATGGATTGCGGGGACGGGGCAATGGGAAACATAATGAAGTTTGACATTGATGTTCGTAAGATATCGAGCATCTTGATATCCCACTACCATTCTGATCATCTTTCGGGCTTGACTCAGATTATAGAGACGATGGGGATTAAGCGAAGGACCGAAGATCTGAACATCTTCGGCCCGCCCGGATTGAAAGAGTACCTTTCAGTGGTCCAAAAAACGACCAATGTCGCTTTCAACAGACTGTTTCAAATCAAGCTGACCGAACTATCTCTCAACCAGGAATTCTCTATGCAGAATCAGAAGGTCAGAAGCTTTGAAATGGACCATACGCTCCCGTGCTTGGGATACAGGCTGGAATCAAGAGGAAAAGTGATCGCGTATACTGGAGACACTCAGCCTTGTCCTTCGGTGAACGGGCTCGGTTTAGAGTCTGATGTCTTGATACACGAAGCAACGTACTTGCAAAAGGAAGTCAAGTTGGCGAGACCGACCAAACATTCAACTTCCAGGGAAGCCGCGGACGCGGCTCTTGCTTGCAAGACCGGTAATTTGATCCTGACGCACGTGAACGATGATCATGAGACACCAGAAGAGATGATAGCTGAGGCGGGACAAATATTCGGTAAAGTCGTGATAGCTCACGATGGTTTGAAAATCCAACTTTGAGCTTGTCAAGCTTTAAAAAAGCAAGAACGAACTTCTTGTGAGACCTATCCTTTTGGGGTTGTGGTGTAGCTTGGTTAGCATTCCACCCTTGGGCGGTGGAGGTCTCAGGTCCGAATCCTGACAACCCCATTTACAAACCCTTGTTCAGTTTATCACTGACCAGAATCAGCAGGTTAATCGGATAGAAGAGACTCTCATGGATTGCATTTAGTTGCTTTTCTGTATTCAATGAGTTGGTCAAGTAGAAGTTCAAAATGCAAGAAGAAGAGTCGCTGTTTCATTGATTTTCTCATTCCATTGACTAAAGGTTGCATCGGAACCCAAAGGGATTCCAGGGTCGGTCCACATAGAAATTGTTGACCAGCTTTATGTAAATTGGCCGTTGGCCGAGTAGCAGTTGAGTTCCTCGAACAAGATTGCTACTTCTATAGCTCCTGTTACTCGATATCTTTTTGGAAAATTCGTAGAAGAGTCTGTCTTCACCTGATTGATGTTTGACATTGCTTCAACAATCTCCTTGCTTTCAAACCGATCTCATATTCTCAAGATGAAGTCAGTTCTCCTTGTTCGCGGCATTTGACGGATTTCCACGACTGGAAATACAACGCCGATTACAACGCTCACGGCTGTAACAATTGTCGATATGGTAGTGGCCTCAAACACTTTGCGCGTACACACTATCGGGCATATTCCATGTTCAAAGATTACTTAAGGGCCAGACACGATCGTTAGAGATGATAACCGGCCGACCGAGTGGCAACGTGAACCTGTTTCAGACTTGAAGCTAGCAACGCTTAATTTGAGTTGGAAAAAAATCGATTTTACTTGCCCGGTAGAAAGGACGCAAACCAGTACTACTTCCACACGCTTCTCGGACTGCTAAAGCTCGGCGCAAAGTACGATTATGTCAAGATAAGCACCAAAGAAATCGGAGAAAGGCTTGGGGTAACTCAGCAGGCAGCTTCATTCCAACTTAAGGAACTGGAACGACTGGATCTCATATCAAAGAAGAGGGTCGGAAAATATCTTGCAGTCAAAATCTCTGATCGCGGACTATCCTCGCTAGCTACCGTATACTTTGAGCTAAAAGAAATACTTGAAGGCAGCGAGTTTTCCTTCCATGGAAAGGCATTCCATGGATTAGGTCAAGGGGCTTTTTACATCAGCATGCCCAAATTCAAAAACCAGTTCGTAAAGCTTCTGGGATTCGAACCGTTTCCAGGCACTTTGAACGTACGGCTGTATTCTCCTATAGAGATCCACTTTAGTAGGCTCCTTCGCTCAACCAAGGAGGGCATCGAGATCAGAGAGTTTGAGGATATCAAGAGCCAGGAGAGTTTCGGGCCGCTAAAATGCTTCAGGGTTACCGTGAACGATTCACTTGAGGGTGCCGTTGTTTTCACAGACAAAACTCATTACAATGATAGCGTGCTCGAGATCATCTCGCCGCACCAGCTCAGAAAGAAGCTATCCTCGGATGATGTAGCGGTCAAGGTCTTCGCGGATTTCATGAAGAAGAACGTGTAGACTCTGCTACCAAAACCATGCGCGAGAGCCTCTGACTTGACTTGCTTGCAACAATCAACGCTATTGGAATTGTGTAGAGAGCGACCGTTCCGTTGAACAGCGCAATAGCGGGAAGAAGTGTAGCTACCGCAGCAAAGTGCAGTCCAAAACCGAGCGGTGGAGAGAATTGGAGCAGGATGGCGTTGACTGGAATCATCACAAGTACGCGAGAGAGAATCCCGAAGACAGTAGGAATAACAATTCGAGAATTCGAAGAAGACCTCATCCTTTGAGCGAGTGCAACTCCAGCAAGCATCGAAAGTAAAGCTATGAGATTGTAAAGTGGTCCTGCAAGTATCGCTCCTGGAAACATCGAAAGTGTGAGAAAATTTAACAGCGCAACTGGTATCGCGATCGAGAATCCGAAGAGTAGGAATGCAGTAACTATGGGAATCTCCCAGATCTCGTACGTGAGAAAGCCAGCATAAGGCGCTGGTATCTTGAGCGTCAGGTTAAGCACTATTACAAGAGCAACGAAGAGCCCTATTATGCTCAGACGTTTTGACCGTGGGAATTGCTGCATTTTCCACTCGGTTGCGGTAAACTACAAAAAAGATTACCTGATTGACTAGTACATTTGTAGAATAGACTTTCCAGCTAAACAACATATCAGCGGCGTATCCCGTAATCGTCTGAAATTTTACTTCAGCAGACTGATCAACGCTAATTATATCAGAGACTTGTTAAATTCAGTGAGATGGCGTCTCTTTTAAGGGCTGGGCTAGGAAAGGTAAGTACTATTTGATAGGATTAAGCAAAATACTCACAATTGCAGTGTTTGTTCTGGCAGCGAGCACAGCTTCTGTTGTAGTCTACAATCAATTTCAAGCTTCTAGGAATTCGTACAACTCTGAGATAAGATACTCGTTTAGCAGATCCCCGTTTGTTTACGACTTTAGCTGCGGGGAGAATGACTATCAAATTCATTTCGTTATCTCAAACGCCGGTGAAAAGAACATTACCAATTTCTCAGTGTCTGTTACGAATCCTCTCTGCGTAGGCGGAAACCCGATCCTTCCACATACGCTCAAAGGCTTATCAACTGTAAGCTTCTACATCCAGACAACTAGTCCGAACGGCACGCTCACCGTGTCAGGGAACAATACTCTTGTTCAAGTAAGATTCTGAATTCCTTTCTTAAAAAACGAAGCATCCCATTGATCTCTGACTGCGTAAGACATGATTAAACCACTGATTACAATTCAATAGGAAAACTCATTACCTCTCTGTTCCCTTCGACTCCCATGCCAAATCTCAGCGGATCCAAAACCGGATCCAGGGTTGCAGATGTTCCCCATTACGAACAGCAGTATGATTTCACCTGCGGACCGGCATCATTGATGATGATCTTCAAGCACTACGATAGGAAATTCGAGTTCACAAAAGCGATGGAGACCGACATTTGGAGGGAAAGCTCTCTAGCACCGATTCCTCCCACGAGTAGGTATGGTTTGGCTTATTCGGCATTGAAGCGCGGTTACAGTGTTTCAATACTTACCAATGTCAATGGAATTGAATACATCAGCAAAACACCAGTTCGCCTAACTGGTCGACGTGCGGGGTTCTTTGAGCAATTTCAAGAAATGATGCAAGCGCAGTTCAACGAGAGAAAGAAAAGAGCGATCGAGCTTGGCATGAACGAGAAAAAGGTGGATAGAATAGGGAGCACACATGTAATGAATGTTCTGAAAGGAATGTCTCTATCAATCATGTTAACGAGCGCTAGGTTTTTCGATGATCAGGATTGGGCTCATTGGGTTGTCGTTACTGGACATGACCGTGAGGGCAACTTTCATATCAACGACCCTGCCTCCAAGCCAAACAAGGGTCGAAGAGTTTTCTCTAAAGAAAAGTTTGAAGAGATCAACGGATACTACGGCGATCAGGTCTTGATATCCGTGTTTCGTTGAATTTTGTAAGCAGAATGACAAACTTGGAAACTGAGTTTGATACTGTCGAGAGATCCTTCTGAACAAGGAATGAGGTAGAATGAAGTCGCTAGGTCTCTCGAGAATCGTTCTAGTGTTCATCATTGTAGCAGCAGTATTTGTTGCAGCAATTGCAAGCTATGCTGTGATAACCGCAAGTGGTAATCACGCTAATGGCTCATCGACAGTGACTACTATCGTCAGTAGCTCTGCTAGCGTTAACACAACGCTGATTCAGTCTCTTGCTTACGCTCACTGGAAAGCAATAGGAGAGAAGAATCTCACTCTGATAATGTCCCAGTATTCTTTAGGCTACAGAGCCGTTTGGTTTTTCATCAATGATTCTTCATTGGGTCCGGCAAATGGGAGATACGACTGCAACATTCCAAGTGGACCGAACAACTGCAACTATTTTCCAGAAT
>DAHVAI010000173.1 GCA_027314685.1 Nitrososphaerota archaeon
AGGGTCTCGCCAATGAACAGTGGGTTTCCACCAGTTCTGTAGTAAAGAGACTGCGAGAAGTCTTTTGGGCATGTTGATGAGCGTTCAGGGTTTTTCTTGTGAAAGATTTCGTCTAAGAGTCGGGCGACGTCATCATGACTCAAGCGCTCGAGCCGAATCAAAGAGCAGGAAATTTCTTTCCTTTGCTGCTCCAGTCCTAGGACAAAGTTTGCAACGGCAGGACTCGGATCTCCCTGCAAGTCAATGTCCCTATACAGGCATAATAATAGAATCCGATTCTTTGCGAGACTGCTGGTAGCGAAGTAATTTATCACGCGGAGCGAAGCAGCGTCACACCATTGCAGGTCATCAAGAACCAATAGCAGAGGAGCTTCTTGAGACAACCGCACGAAAAGGTGTGTCAGAGAGTGAAAAAACTGGATCTCTTGTAGTTGTATCTCTTCAGGAGTTTTAGCTCGTGCGGAAGCAGATGAAAAAGCAGCTGGGTTATCAGCCGCAGATGCGCCTCTTTTTACATTTCCTTTTTCGAACAAAACATCGGCATCAAGGTTGGAAGCTTCCGGATGTGAACTTTCGAAAAGCTCTGGGACGAGCCTGACTATTTGATCGGTGTATGCACCGCATACCTTGAAAAAGAGATGAGCAGAAGCCTGCTCTGAGAACTTTCTTACTAGCTCCATCCAGGGATAGTACAGTGGAGAGCCAATGTCCCCTCGGCATTTTGCGAAAAGACACCTGTATTCTTTCTGCTTGGCAAGTTTTATGATTTCGTTAGCAAACCGAGTCTTTCCGATGCCCGCTTCTCCACTCAGAAAGACAATCCCGCCTTCGCTGTGTCTTGCTTTCTCGAGCCGCTGGTCTACTTTCTGGAATTCTGACACTCTACCCACGAAGGGCATCTCGGGAAAGTGCAAATGAGATTTCGTGGGTTGATCTGTTTTCCTCTCAAACTCTTTCTCTGTTATCATGAGGATCCCATCTCATCGACTTTTTGCCCTGAGAAACTAATAGAATGCGAGTTGCTAAGCAATCTTGTTATCGTCATATCTCCGAGAGAGTTGGCAGGACCAGAAATCAATGATGTTCCAATTGCTCTAAATCCTTGAAAAATTGCAGGCCTGTCTACCTTTCTAGTTCTGAGGATGATTTCAGATTCGTGAAGGTGCAGAATAATCATTTACAAGGTCCCGGACAAAGTTACCAAGTTTTCGCGAGCCTTGAGATGCTTAAAAGTATTTACGGTTCAGGGATGCTCGACGCTAAAGGCGCAGAGTATCAATCACTATCACATTCGATGGGTTTGATTGCAATGTGTCGATCACTTTAATTGGTAATGCATGTTTCGAAATGTTACCGTCAGATTCATCGCAATTTCATTCTCTTGCGCGCGTCTCCAAAAACCTATCATTCAAATCAGCGAACTTGAGACACTTTTCCACGAGATTGAATGAGGCATATCTTTGCTAGATCCTTCCATAGTTGACTCTTCAATCTTTTGAGTCATGAGGTTGTACGTTAATTTGCCATTTTTAGAGAAAATGCAGATACGTCTACCTGTAAGGTCTATCTTGCTGGAATCTTTGGCCTGCCCGTCCAAGCGTCGCACACGTCAAAGAAACTGGCCTTATACCTGCACTAAAAGTGTAGTTCTGACCAGAGTAGCTGACAACGATAGAGTAACCTCCAATATTCTCGCTGGGAAGTTAATACCACGTAGTACCGTTAGCCGTGAATGTTATCATTGTCTTTGACGCAGCGGGTGAGCCGTTGCACGTATCGGGATTGTTCGTTGAATAGACTTTGGCATCAACAAGAAGCGACGGACTCGAATCCGACAGTATCCCGATCTAGATGCCGCCTTGTCCAGTAAATCGAACAGGTTGTCGAAACAGTTGAAGTTGTCGCGTCGGTTACCACGTCCATCAGGTCTTTGAAAATGGCGATCTTGCGCAAACAAGGTCAGCCTACCGAGCCGGCCATCTCGAGCTGTATCATTCGGTTCAATTCTACCGCATATTCCATAGGGAGTTCTTTTGTGAACGGTTCTATGAAGCCCATAACTATCATGCTGAACGCGTCTGATTCGCTGATTCCCCGGCTCATGAGATAGAATAAGGCTTCGTCACTTATCTTTCCAACAGTTGCTTCATGCGTTACGTTTGCGGTTTCATTGTCAATTTCGTTGTATGGGTAAGTGTCAGTTCTTGATGTCTCGTCGAGCAGGAGCGCATCGCATCTTACACTCGATTTAACTCCGTATGCATTCTTTGCGACGCGTAGGAGGCCTCGGTACGTGGTACGACCTCCGTCTTTGCTGACAGACTTGCTCGTGATTCTCGAGCTCGTGTACGGTGCCAGATGCACAATCTTTGCGCCTGCGTCTTGGTGCTGATCTTTGCCTGCAAATGCGATGGAGAGAACCTCTCCCTTTGCTCTTGGGCCTAAAAGGTAAATTGATG
>DAHVAI010000181.1 GCA_027314685.1 Nitrososphaerota archaeon
CGTTGCATCAGACATCGAGGTCTTCCAGGAGATATCGGGAGGTGCTGCAATACTTACAGAACCAACTCCAATCAATCTGAAAAGGGCGATAGGAGACATTCTTGGCAATAAAGAGGAGCGCTCCAGGCTCGGCAAGCAGAGATCAGACCAATTCTCCCCAGCTTCGTTCAGGAACAGGTTACTCTCATATTATGACAGAGTAACGGGTTAGGACCAAGGAAGCACGCACAGGGATGCACACACGCGAGTCTGCAGCAAGTCAATCTGCGTGAGAGATTTCATTGGATTTGAATGCCTATTGGCGTTATCCAAGCAACTACAGTTCTCATCTCAAAGGGCAGGGCATTTCTTCATGTCAGAACACTTGTCGTGGAAAGTAAATTCAAGGATACTTGTTGCCCTGCTCAACAAGTATCGTTTATTGACACCTGGAATGGTCAGATTATTGCCATTCCTGAAGATTGAGAATGAGCTTTTCTACTTGAAGGACTATCTTTCGCCAGGAAATGTAGCTATCGACGTGGGAGCCAATGTTGGACTCTACACTGTGCTCTTTTCAGGAATGGTAGGAGCCAACGGTTTAGTGCTCTCCTTCGAGCCGTATGACGAGACATTTCAAACACTCAAGAAAGTTGTGAATTTCGGCAAGAAGCTTCACAATGTATCAATGTATAATATTGCTTTAGGGAATGCAAATCGCCAAATTAGTTTGCGATTGCCAAAAGTCGGCAATCAGATCCAGGATGCTCTGGTTGGGCCCGATGATTCTCAGAATGGCCCAGTCAGTATGATGACCCTCGACAAATTGGCGGTTCAACTCAAACTCGCCAGAGTTGACTTTATCAAGGTCGATGTGGAAGGGTTTGAGCTCAGAGTTCTAGAGGGCGCAGTGAATGTACTTTCTATTTATCATCCCGTCATTCTGGTGGAAGTGAATGATGATTTCGAGGCTCGATATGATACTAGTTTCAGATTATTGGATGAATTCCTACGTCAACTGGGTTATAGGGGTTTCTATTTCGAGGGTAAGCAGCGGAAGAAGCTGGTAGTCGATAGCCGCTGGAAGGGAAACGCGCTGTATGAGGTCGGGTAGAATATGGCCAGCTTGAACGAGAGAATCGGCAAGAAGATCATCGAAGCCACTGTACACAGATTCAGGAGGCTTTGGCATGAAGTCCCGATACTGTTCCCGG
>DAHVAI010000183.1 GCA_027314685.1 Nitrososphaerota archaeon
ATTCTCTTGGGTGGGATATGGTCATTAAGAGGTATTTTGGCCCAGGAATGTACCTCGATAGACTCGGTGAAGCGCGTCTTCTTATAGGTGCGAATGTGCCGAAATTGATTGAAGATGCGAAGTCTGGAGATAAGTTTCTAAAAGCTATAGTATTGAACAGTCTTGCTGAACTATCATATGAAAGTGTAGACGACCATGTTCGTGTTGTTGGTCCAAGTAGAAAGGAGTTATCAGACAGGATCGGACAGTTGATGAGAAATTCATACATTGAGCTGGAAACGAAATTGTTGATGGCTACGCGTATGAATCTGATGAACATCCAAACAATCCACACTTCAATGATACCTTTCATAGAGATCATTGACTACATCATTCAAGAAGGAAAACTGAGACATTCTGACATTACAGAACTACGAAGAACGAAAGGAGAGCAGAAAGTCAACAAATACATGCATCTTTTGCTCGAAGAAGATATAATCAGAAAGGCTGAAGTCGACGAAGGGTACGTGGAAGGAAACAATCTGATAGGCTATCAGGAAATGATCAATGAAGAACAAAAAAAGGGGATAAAACCTCCTCACGGGCTGCTAGACAATGACACCGCTGAGCAGCTGGTCGGGATCTTGATGGCCACACATTATGAGTATTTGACGAAGATACTTAGAATAACCTCTATGATGCCTTATGTAAGGCTTGCAAACGCCTACTATACGCCATCTAGTTATGCGTCGCAATTGATAACTCTGAGCTTCGAAGAGCTTGATAGATACCACAAGCAGATTTACGGAAGGAAGATACTGCTAAACCAGCAAAGCAAAGTCAAAATGGGATACCGTCTCAAGTCTCTCAGGGAGGCTAAGATATTATCTGTCGAAAGCAAGAATGAAGAGTCTTTTATCACAGGAGAACAGCACGTTCTGGATGATATTCACAAATCGATTGCCGATTTGCGATCTTTTGCAGAAGCATGATATCTGCAAATGGAACTGGCATTCTTACCTCTTGAAGAAGTCGCCTGTTTAGTTCGACTAAATCATGTCTGCTGCATCGCCAGTTAGAATGATATGAATATCACAGAATTGTCCCAAATAGGCAACAATTCACTACTTTTCCATAAAATCATCGATTAGATAATCGATCTGCGTCGAATAACGACTTCCCATTCTCTCCGCAAAGTTTCTCAGGACTTTTCGGTTGGATTCCTTCATCAACGCTTGGCGAGTTACTGGATCGATATCCGCCTGAAAGTACAGGAAGTCCAGCAGTATCTTCTCTGGCAATGACACCGGC
>DAHVAI010000184.1 GCA_027314685.1 Nitrososphaerota archaeon
TTTCTCTTCCTTTGTGAACGTGAGCTTTTCATCATCTTCGAGCAAGAAGACAGAAGGCTGTTTCGCGGTAAGTCACCGCGGAGGAGTAATGGCGATACTAGTTATATATCTATGTACAAATTCAATAAAAATGTGCAATTCGAAGTCGTAAGAGAAGGTTATTCCTTCTCACTTACCGAAAAAGTGAGCAATTACTTACTTATTAATGTACACACTTGCCAGAAAGGGGGTAGCAATTGCCTTTCAAATGTTATGAATGCGGCTTTGTGTTTGAAATAAATAAGTCCAAAGACTTCACCTGGTGTGACGATTGTGGGTCCAAATCCAAAATCAAACTCGCGATGCAAGGTGCGAAATGTGAAAATTGTGGGCACCTCGCCAGAATCAATAAGGAGGTCATCACCTACCAATGCGGGGAGTGCAGCAATATATTCAAGATCGAGAAGGGCGATACTCTGGCTCATTGTGAGAAGTGCGGAGAAATCAGCTTGCTGGCTAAAGACCTGAATATCCGGTGCGGCTGGTGCAATACTGAGTTTGAAACCAGGCCTGATGTCGGCTACTGTCTCAAATGCGGCAAGGAATTCACCATTGGTATCAGAATCTGCTGTCCAGCATGCAAGAGCAAGCTAGAGGCCAGATATGCTGAAACTCTGTGGTGGGAAGCTAAACTTAGAGACCTGCACGCTGGCAAGCTGTGATTTTATTTCAGAGATGGGCCGGTCGAAGTTTGATCCTATTGTGCCAATCTGTAGGTGTGAATAGGTATGAGTCGAGATGGTATATTCTCATTCCTGTTTGTCATCCTGACTGAATGTACTTTCCCAAATCTCTGTCAAGGTGGGATAAATCATATCTCCTCTCCGTCATTGGTCACTTCATGTCTCAACTGTGACCAGTTCTAAATGGCGGAGATGCTAGACATCAGATCTCTGTGGTAAACTTTCGAGTCTTTGTCGCCTCTAGAAATGAGAATGCCATCCATGTAATCGATGCCGAGTTTCACTACATTGAAATTGGCAGTGATGAGGGGGAATATATGAAGGTCATGTGTGACTATTATGTTTACTGCGTTAGTTGGCGGATCACGTTTCTTCAGTACCTCTTTCATTATCTTCGATGAGTATTCAAGATAAGGCTTCATTATGCCACTATCACTAGGTGAAGAAAGCCATTGTCTAAGCATTTCTTTCCATCGTCCTGATTTGAGATATTCAGTGTATCTCTCACTGTTTGCAATAGGCGATTCTAGGTCCGACGCCACAGAAAAGGAGCATTTTCGGCAACCGGATTCTGCGGCCCCCTCCGCAATCCTAAATGCCGTATCGACACACCTTTCAAGCCCCCAGCCCTCTGTCGACACAGATTCAATGCCTATGTGACTTACAAGCGCTTTGCCAAACTCGGAAGCAGCAATTTTCCCCTGTTCCGTAAGACCGGTGCTGTTCCAGCTTTCAATAGGAATCCCGTTGAAGTCATACCTCTCCGAGTGCCGTATCATCAGAACATATCTTCCGTTCTTGGGCATCGATTTGAGTTTGTCTAATATCCATTGTCCCCACTGTAACTCCATAGTTTCGAAATTGCAAGCCAATTTCAATATAAAATCTGTTCCTAAAGAAATCTGAGTTTTGAGTTTCATATTATCTTTGTTACGGCAACAGAGAATATCGCCACAATGCAGAAGAAGACAAAGCTGGTTGCTGACATTTTACGCTCGAACATCACGCTCTCACCCGTCGTAAAATAATCAAATCTTTCCCCAATGAACGACAGGCGTCCTCTTCTGATGTTTCCTACTAGTCTCCCAGCATCGTTGAATAGCCTGATCAATGAGCTTTCAAAGGCGATAGATAGCGAGCAAGTAGGTCTTATCATGTTTATACGGACAAGTTCTGATACAAAGTTAGCTGCAAAGGATAGAAGCAGGAACAGCACTGCACCACTGTGGGATACCATATTAACATTTGAAAGCAAGAGGAGTAGTGGTACCAGTATCAGCCAAGTCTCCATCAGATTCGGGAAATTTCTGTACTTGAATTCTTCATGGAGGGAAGGTAAAGCACTATCCCCAAATGCCCATCGGAAAAACCTCCGGTAACTTCGCTTGCCTGAATTCCACCAATCATGAATGACCAACGCATCAGGGACCGCAACCATGGAGACTGAATGTTTTTTCATTGATCTGAGACAGAAATCTATGTCTTCCCCTCCTCCTTGTTTAGGAAATTCATCTGAAAACCTTATCCCATCCAACGAACTTCTCTTCAGCAACATATTAGAAGTGGTCCCCCAGCTTAGCCTTGCTCTAGTCTGAGCGATACCAAAAAACGTGAGAATGTCACTTTCAATCACTCCAGCTGTAAATCTGTTCACAGGACTTGGGAACTCCGTTACGCCAACGAAACCCCAAGCTTTCGAGTTGCTGTGAATCGCCCTAGCATAGTGTATTAGTAAGTCTTCGTCAGGGACAACGTCATCATCTAGGAACAACACGTAATCTGCTCTGCTAAGCTCTAATCCCACGTTCCTGGTTGCCGCAGCGCCAATGTTTGCCGGGTTCAGGAATATTGTGACAGGGCTTCCACAGTTCTTCAAACGTTCAAAACTGCCGGGTAGGACCGCTTCCCGTGAATCTATCACCAATATGAAACGAACCAAAACGCCCGCGGGGATTTTCATTGTGATGAGCGATTGGATGCTAATGCCACTAGGTCTTGCGCAAGGTATAATGATATCAATGCTCAATGTGACTGCTAGTTGGTCCTCTTCCATGCATGCCTGACCTTCTGGTTACAGAAACAGTGAAAATCTACCTTGCATCCACTCTTTTCCTGGCTGAGACTACTCTGGGCTTTGCCTATTCGACTGTCTTCAAGACTATCGGATGCAATGCCGTATGTTGAGTTCTTCTTCCAGTAACACATTGTCAATTCTCCATTGATCACATTGGATTTGTGCTGACCCAAGCCACAGCTGCTGCCAGCAAGCTCTTGACCGGACACCATGTCGGCCAGATCCAGCCAGAATTCGCTTGAGTTAGTTGCAATGTAGCCAACACCGGATAGATTACGGGCCACTTCGCGAAGACGGGGAGCATCCCGATAGTTCAATTTCAGCCAAGGGCAATGATTAGACACGTAGCCATCATCAAACAAGGGTTGGAACTTGACATAATCAACCTCAGATTGAGCCGCGTATTGGAGGAGTGATCTTACAGAATTCCAGTTGCCGTTGACGTTGGAAACCACAGAGTTGATTCCTAGTTCGAATCCTCTCTTGGCAATTGAAGCATCGGACAGTACTTGTAGTAAGTTTTTGAACAGTCTCTGGCTTGTTCTTCTGCTGGCCAGCTCTTCCTCTGGAACAACAGAATCTATTGATATAGCTAAACCGGTCACTCCCATTTCTGTCAGTCGGCTAATCTCTCGAAGGCTGATTCCATATCCGTTTGTGATCATTATCACATCATCAACTTTGTTTCTGTAATACTCTATTATCTCACCAAGTCTTGGATGAAGTCTCGGTTCTCCGCCGGACAGCACAACTCGTTGTATGCCAAGGGCCTGTATAGTGAAAGATGGTAACAAAAGTGACTCTATTTCTTGATTTTTCCGACCCGTTGTCTTGCTGTTTCCCCATCTGCAATAATTGCAGCTGGCATTGCAGAAGTAAGTAAGATCAATAACTGTCGTATTCTGGTTGTCCATTTTGGATATGATATCATCGGGCGAATTGAACACCTTCCAGGATGGACTTCAACCTGCCGAGAAATTCTAGAGCCAGTTCAATCGATTTGTTTGTCTCTATTTCAAGCCAACTGTTATAGGCATCTCCACATAGCGATAGGTATTCGATGAAGAGATTTGTGACCTCAGAATATTGTCGCCGAGTTGCAGGGTCGTATGTGAGAACAAACAGGCTATCCAGAAAAGCCACTGGGAAAAATGAAGGACTGCTGGTAAGTATTTCCCTTATCAACTTGTTTGGTCCTGTCATAGGGTAGTCATGGAACACTACCAATGTGCCGGGGACAATGAATCTTTGCCACGACTCGAAATCCGATTTAACTGCATCATAATCATGTTCGGCATCGATGAATAGGAGACCAATATTACCACCATTCCAGTTAATTGCGGCCTCTCTTGAAAACGTCTTATGCACCGCCACATAGTTCAGCAGATCACGCTCTATGAGATTCTTTATTAATTCACCGTAGGTGCTGCTGGGGTGTATTGCCGTCAGCCCGTTGTGAGGATCTATTGATTGTATTACAGCGCGGTGCCCTCTGCTGCTTCCGAATGCAAGCGCGACAGTGGATCTGCCGCAGTATGCTCCGATTTCCACTATCGCTCTGTCTGAAGGCACAATCCGTGCGAGATTAGCCAAGTAGGCAACCTCATCTTCCGAAAACCACCCCGGGATGTCCCGGGCAGCATGCGTCGCATCCCGCAAAGACTCGATTGAAAACAGTGCTCTCTTGTCCTTCATGTGTTCGTATATTCTGACAAGGGGCTGTGAATCCGACATGCTCAAATAAGGCAGTATCTTCTCAACGGCATCCCATTCAGCAAGCGCCATCAAATGGCTCAGGACGCATCCACTTTCCCATTCGTTCAGAATCCGGTTGGGTACAGTGCCGGGAACTATGCCAAGGGATTCAATATCAATTCTTCTACCTGCCACGCCAGTCCTGTGTGCGGGGGATAATTTGAGGAGTTGAAGGTTCGCTTCTTTGTGTCTGCCCATTTTTGCAAGCACTCTTGCTTTCAAGTGTAGTATTTCGTCAGTCTCAGAATTGGTATTTGCAATATCTGCGAGGGAACCTTCAAGATCATTGATAATTTCTCTGATTGCGGCTCTAGATAGACTGGCTTCTTCGGCAATCGTAGCGTCGACTAGTACATCAAGACAGCCCATTGCCTTACTAAAGTCCGCCTGCCTGATGCTAGTTTCTGCCTCTTGAATCACAACACCATATCGATTGCCTGCCACTCTCTCTCCTTGCCTCCCGGCTTGTATATGCATTACGTACAGCTTTTTCTATTTTGTTGCCGTTCATGCTTGATGTGTCGAGGAAAATCGGTGTACTTCTAGTCGGTATGAGTGGTTCTGTGGCAAACACCATAATATGCGGATGCCAAATGGCTAAGAGAGATAACTTACCTGTTTTTGGCATGTTCACAGAGTCGGAAGCATTTGCTCACACCAAGTTCGTTGACTGGCGAGAATTTAACTTTTCGGGATGGGATGTAGACCGTCGCTCTGCTTACGAGGTGGCAAATGCAGGTGATATTGTACCCAGGCAATTTCTCACTGGCTCGAAGGATGAACTATCTGCACTTAGTCCACTGACTGGCGCACTTGCTGAATCTGATTACTACTACTCCAACAGCTATTCGAGGAGCACTCGAAATTTCACGCTCTCCGAACTTCTGGAAGGCTTGAATCAAGACATTTCAGAATTCAAAAAGTCTCAATCCCTTGATGCATGTTACATCGTAAACGTAGCTTCACCTACTATGAAAGTAATCAGAGCACCTTCTGAAATTGGCAAAATAGAACTTCGAGGAATGATAGACTCAAACAGCAAGTTGATAAGTTCTGCCACTCTTTACGCTCTTGCAGCATTAGATACCGGCTGCGGATTCATAGATTTCACTTCATCTCAGACTCTGGAAATTGCCGGTTTGCATCAGATCGCATTAGACAAAGGCGTTCAACTTGCGGGAAGAGACGGTGCTACTGGCGAAACGAGTCTGAAGATGATGCTTTCTGAATTCCTTCTCAAGAGAAACCTTCGCGTGACCGGCTGGTTCAGTACAAACATCCTTGGGAACAATGACGGTAAAGTCCTCAAGGATAACAGTTACGGTGATTTGAAATTTACAGACAAAAAGTCCATTGCTCCCGATATCCTGGGGTATTCAGATTTCGATAATATAGTAAACATCGAATACTACCGTCCTAGAGGTGATAACAAAGAAGCATGGAATGTGATAGACTTCAAAGGTTGGCTTGGACTAGAGATGTCAATTAGGATAGATTGGCAAGGAAGGGATTCTATTCTTGCAGCACCACTGATCTTGGATCTTGTACGTCACATGGATTATTCGCGTGAGCATGGCGAGAAGGGATTACTATACCATCTTGGCGTCTATTTCAAACATCCTATTGGGTCAAAAGCTCGAGGTTTTTCTGAAGCATACAATTTGCTACTTGACCATTATAGGTAATAGATGGTCTGTTTTCTCTAATGCAGACAAATTCCTATAATTGTTGACAGTGTACCAGATATGCTGTAATTTGCT
>DAHVAI010000189.1 GCA_027314685.1 Nitrososphaerota archaeon
TGTTGATAATCAAGTCGGGAGTAGACCTACCTTAAGATTCCAGCTTGAAGCCGGAGCCAAAATGGATAGGCCTATTCCAGGCCTAGGTCTCTGAAGCTGTATAGTGAAACGGTTTCAGGTTTGTTTTGAATCTCGCCGGCCCTGTGACCGACAATGGATTCAACGCCCACTTTGGCAGCTGATTCAACGAGTCTCTGAGTTATTATTCCATCGAACACGAGAAACTTCGCTCCAGATATTTCGCCGATTTTTGTAACAAGCTCGTTCACCGGCATCTTTGTAATCTCTGCCCACTGTGCGTCGTACACTTTGGCTTCAAGGGTGCCGTTGACAGTTGTGTATTCTGCCTTTACCTTCTCCGCAGCTTCTGCAGCAAGCGGTGGCGATGGTGGAAGTTGTGGTGCTGGTTCTCTCTCGGGCGGCTTTTCCTCGTATTGATATTCAGACCGCTCTCTCGGTGGGCGGCGGTCTCTGTCTCTTCTATCGTACCTTCCACGCCTCTCATACCCTCCTCTCTCGTGCCTGTACCTTGGTTCTCGATCGCGTCTCTCTTCTCGCTCCTCCTGGTACTCGCCGCGTTCTTCTTGGGGCTCGCTCCTGAGAATTTCTATGATTTCAACCGGAGTAAGCTCTTCTACCTCTCGACCCCGTGGAGCACGGTAGACTTTTTCGATCCTCGCGACCTGGCTCAATTCCTTCAGGATGAGGTCGCCGCCTCTGTCCCCATCGAGGAAAGCGTACAGAGTCTTACCCTTCCTTGCCAGATCCTTCACAGTATCGGGCACGCTGGTGCCTTCGACAGCAATCGTATTCTCATAACCTGCTCGCAAGAGGTTGATGATGTCGGCGCGTCCTTCTACTACGATCAATGTATCCGAAGTCGTAACAGCTGGACCAGCGGGTAGGTTCTCTTTTCCGAAGTTTATCAGGCGACCCTTCTTCGCTGAATCTACAATGTCTTTTAGCGATTCTTCGCCTTCACTCGCGGTCTTTGACGCCCAGTCCTTCATAATGTTCTTGGCGCGATCGACGATGACCTTGCGCCTATCGGCACGGACATCTGTTATTCCCAAGAGCGTGAACTTGGCTGAGCAGGGACCAACCTTATCTACATTCTCAACGGCCGCTGCAATGAGCGCGGAAGTAGACACATCTGTACTCATTGGGATGAGCACCTCCCCTACGGTCTTGCCGTTGGTTGATTGTAGATTAATCTCTATGCGGCCGACTTTCCACGTCTTTTGCAGTTCCTGCAGGTTCATCTCCGGACCAAACAGTCCTTCCGTCTGCCCAAAGATTGCGCCAATCAGATCTGCTTTTTCGACTACTCCTTCTACATCAAATCTTAATTTTACTAAGTACTTTACGATTCCTTTCTCTTGACTCACGATAACCACCAATGGTAATTTGCAATTGGTATACAGTCAAACCTTGAGTGACAAAACTTGAACTATAGATTTAAGCCTTTACCGAAATTCGTCGAAACCCGTGGTTTGAGTTGGCCTACAATGCTCAAGTCACCGAAGAAGTGGTTTCCAATACTTCAAATCAACGACTGACGCCATCATCCGAACAAACAGTCCCATGAGGTCTATTTTCCACAGATATTTTGACTGAATATGAAGCAGTATCTCGATACGTTCAAATATGAACATTTGGCCTTAAACCACGGTTTTGCGTGAATTTTGACGCCGAAAAAGTTTGACTATTACGCGCCTACGTCGCTTTCAGAGGCAATTCAGCTTCTTCAAGAGAAGGAGGAATCTAAGGTCCTTGCGGGCGGCCAGAGTCTTCTTGCACTCATGAAACTGAGACTCGCTGCACCTCCGGCCTTGATCGACATTTCAAAACTCCAAGGACTGTCATACGTAAAGCAAGAGAAGGACTATGTCGCAATTGGCGCGTTGACGTCGCACGACATGGTTGAGCACAGCGACTTGTTGAGGGACAAGTTCACGATTTTGACCGATGCTGCAAGTAAGATTGGCGACCAGCAAATCCGAAACCTAGGAACGATAGGAGGAAGCTCCTGTCACGCCGATCCCGCGGCCGACATGCCAACCGCCTTGACTGCTCTCAACGCATCGTTTGTAATAAAGGGCAAGAATGGCGATAGAGTGGTTCCGGCAACCGAGTTCTTTGTTGACATCTTTGCAACCTCGGTTGAACACGACGAGTTGCTTACTGAGATCAGACTTGCGAACCTCCCACCAATGTCAGCTTCTGCCTACATCAAACATAGCAGGAGAGAGGGCGACTTTGCGATTGTCAGCACCGGAGTAGTCCTGACGATGGACAAAGGAAATGTCTGCAAGGACGTCAGGATTGCACTTGGTTCAGTTGGAGCGAAATCTTTGCGCGCTACCGCGAGCGAGCAGTACCTGAGAGGAAAGACTCTCGACGACAAGACCATCGCAGAAGCCGCGGAAAAGGGGACTGAAGGAGCTGATCCACCGTCGGATATCCATGGCAGCAGAGAGTACAGGCTAGACATGATCAAAGTGTTCATAAGAAGAACCACGAAACTTGCATTATCTCGGGTGAAATGATCTATGATGAAATCCGCATTACAAACTGAAACTGTTGACGTAACTTGTACAATCAACGGAAAGAAATATTCGGGCAAGGCAGAACCCAGACTGCTTTTGGTCCACTTCATCAGGGACGAGCTGAATCTGACGGGAACTCACATCGGTTGCGACACCGGCCACTGCGGCGCTTGCACCATCATAATGAACGGCAAGACAGTAAAGTCTTGCATGTTGCTTGCAGTACAAGCAAACGGCGCGAACATTCTGACGGTGGAAGGTTTGGCAGACGGCGATAAACTACACCCAATCCAGGAAGCCTATTGGGAAAATCACGGATTGCAGTGCGGATATTGCACACCAGGAATGCTGATGTCTTCTCTTTTCCTACTCGAGAGGAACCCTGATCCTTCAGAGGAAGAAATCAGAAGAGGGATTGAAGGAAACCTTTGCAGGTGTACTGGATACGTGAACATTGTAAAGTCGATCAAGGCCGCTGCAAAAAAGATGCAAGAAGCAAAGACTCCGAAGAAAGCCTAGCCAATCTCGCTTGTACAAGCATAAACTCATAAGCCAACAAGTCCATGATTGATATTAATCGCTAGAGCGTGAATTGCTTGCATTTTGATGGAACGTTTGAAGTAAAAGCACCGAGGGACAAGGTTTTTTCTGTATTGATGGATCCAAATCAGATTTCAAGGTGCATGCCCGACCTCCAGAAACTTGATGTGAAGAGCACGGATGACTACACAGCGGTTGTGAAGGCAGGAGTTTCCTTCATCAGGGGTGATCTGACACTTCATTTTGTCACATCTGAAAAGACACCACCTACGCATGCAAAACTCACGGCTCATGGGACTGGTATGGGCAGCACTTTTGATATTGACATGGAGACTGACCTTGCCGACTCTTCTGACGGAGGCACTGCGATGAAGTGGACTGCAGAAGCAAAGATTGGCGGGAGAATAGCCTCGGTCGGACAGCGGCTGATTAGCGGCCAGGCCGAGAAGATAATTAGGCAACTTTTTGACTGTCTCAAGGCGAACCTAGAATCTGTCTAGGTTCATCAGTTAGGTACATGTAGTAATTACCTTCAATACTTATTTGCCGGATAGCCCA
>DAHVAI010000191.1 GCA_027314685.1 Nitrososphaerota archaeon
CCTGCTACTGATGGCGAAATCATTCCCGCAGCAGCGAGCAAACTGTCGCTCATGGTAGTCTTTCCATGGTCAACGTGAGCGATTACACCAAAATTTCGAATCTGATTCTTGTCCGAAATCGCTTTCATTATTTCCTGAATATTCTTTACTTTCGGCAAAATTCAATACCTACTAAAATGCACTCTAGGTGACTTTTCGAGAAAGCATTCTCTTTCTGCCCCTTTTATATTTGTTCTCAGGCAAGTCGTCAACTAGACATCTCTTCCCGGACTCGAGTAGAAAGAAAAGTTAAGTTACGTTGATCAACGAGTGAGGCGTAGTTCGTGCGTGCTTTTGTTAAATAGCCTTTCATGGGGACATCAAGCGAATGCCATCTTCAGAAATTTCAAACTTTTACAAGCTGCACGTGGAAGAACGGCTCAAGATAGTTCGCGATTTCGCGAAACTTGAAGCTATCGAAGCACAGAACATAGGCTCGCTTGCGGGTCTGAAGCTTGAAACGGCAGACCATATGATCGAGAACGTAATTGGTGCGATTCCGATACCACTCGGAGTCGCGACGAACTTTATGATCAATAACAAGGATTACCTCGTCCCCATGGCAATAGAAGAGCCGTCAGTAGTCGCTGCCGCAAGCAATGCAGCAAAGATGACTAGAAAGTACGGCGGTTTCAAGACAAGCAACTCAGGCCCCGTGATGATCGGACAAATTCAGACCGTCAAGATCAAGGACCCTCATGGCGCAAGAATGGCAATCTTAGCTCAAAAAGATGAGCTGCTAAAGAAGGCAAATGATCAGGACCCCAAACTGGTTTCGGTTGGCGGCGGTGCAAAAGATCTTGAAGTAAAAGTAATCGACACCGCCCGTGGTCAGATGGTAATTTCTGAGCTCATAGTTGACTGTCGGGATGCCATGGGCGCGAACGCGGTTAACACGATGGCAGAGGCTATAGCTCCCGACATAGAGAAGATTGCAAGAGGTAAGGTCTTCTTGAGGATCATATCGAATCTCGCTACAAAGAGGGTCGTGCGAAGTAGCGCTACATTTGACAAGGATGCCTTGGGAGGCGAGGAGATAGTAGAAGGAATAATTGATGCATTTGCTTTCGCTGATGCTGATCCGTATAGATGCGCGACTCACAACAAGGGGATTATGAACGGAGTTATCGCAGTGGCTCTAGCTACAGGTCAGGATACTCGAGCGCTGGAAGCCGGCGCACACTCATACGCTGCAAGACATGGAAGGTACAGATCACTGACCACTTATGAGAGGGACGAGAACGGCGATCTGGTAGGAACAATAGAAATGCCCGTTGCAGTCGGCCTCATAGGCGGAGCCTCTGCAGTACATCCGGTAGCTAAGAGTTGTGTAAAGATTCTCGGAGTACGGAGCGCAATCGAATTGGCTGAAGTCATCGCATCTGTGGGATTAGCTCAGAACTTTGCCGCACTGCGTGCGCTTTCTGCTGAGGGAATCCAACGAGGTCACATGAAACTGCATGCGAGGAATGTCGCTGCTTCTGCTGGAGCAACTGGAGACCTTGTGGAACGAGTCGCGCAGAAGATGGCAGAAGAAAGAAAGATCAGGTTCGATAGGGCACAAGAGTTAATCAGAGAGTACTCCAAATAACTCGGAACTCTTAATAGCTAAATTTCAGGTTTTCAGATTCCACGTGGGCCCGTGGCCTAGTAAGCTTTTGTGCCTAGAGTGGATAAGGCGTTGCCCCTCTAAGGCAGAGATCGTGGGTTCAAATCCCACCGGGCCCGCTGATAATTATAAGCGCATCCTTTAATAGAATAGGCTTGCACTGATACTTTGGTAGCCTATGAGTAGCAAGTACAGCGGTCTTTTGGAAGATCAAGACGTTAGGAGATGGATTGACAACCTATCTGCAAACTCGCTAATCACAGCAGAGGTTTACTTACGGACTATGGGATTGTATTGTAATCTACTTGAAACGACACCAAAGAAGATACTAAAGGACGCTCCCTCAAAGAGGTTTCGAGACGGGTTCACCGACTTTGTTAGGAAGATGGAAAGGGAAGGAAAGGCAGGCTCGTATATCGAGCGGTTCAAGAAAGTTATTCTCTCATGGTTATCCTACAACAATTTGGACGTAAAGCTGAAAGTGAACATTAGAGGCAAGTCGGAAACCCCCACCATTGCAGACGAAAGGATACCGAGCAAAGAGGAATTATCGAGAATACTGAGGATGGCTTCACCAAGAGCCAGAGTTTCAATCGCATTAATGGCGTTCAGCGGATTAAGACCTGAAAGTTTGGGAAGTTTCACAGGTACAGACGGGATAAAATTACAGGACTTTACAGAAGCAAAGATCACGAGCGAAGGACTCTCCTTTGACAAGAAGAATATCCCTTCAATCCTACGAGTGAGGAGTCCTCTGAGCAAAGCGAGGCACCAGTATTTTACGTTCGTCGGCGGGGAAGCAATCACGTACATCAATGAGTATTTGCAGGAGAGATCGAAGAAGCACAAGGAGAAACTGACGCCCAATTCGCCAGTCCTAGCCTTTGATCCCAGAGGAGTCAAGAAGACCAATCCACTTCTGAGAACATCTTTGGTAACAAGAGACATCAAGGAAGCAATAATCAAGGCAGGATTCTCGTGGCGGCCCTACGTCTTACGGTCATACGCAGACACGAATATGATCGTGGCAGAGTCCAGGGGCTTTATCTCTCACCCTTTTCTCCAATTTGTGATGGGACACAAGGGAGACATTGAGGCAAGATATTCAACGAACAAGGGAAGGCTACCGCCAACGATGATCGAAGAAATGAGGAAATCGTACAAAAAATGCGAACCTATCCTATCGACAAAGAGCTCGGAACTGGGCAAAGACGAAATCAAGCAGACCGTAAAGGAAGAATTTCTATCTCTTGCTGGAATTCCAGAGGAACAGATCGAGAATATGGACGTGGCATCAATGTCAAAGGAAGATGTGCTAAAGACCGTCAGGGACAAACTACTCGGCTCAATGGTGAACAACGGGAACAAGCAAAGAGTCGTACCTCTGGGAGAAGTAAAGTCGTTCATAGGTCAGGGATTCGAGTACGTAGCAGCTCTGCCGGACGGAGACGCGATAATCAGGATTCCATTTTGAACAATCGATACGAAGCAAAGGCTCGCCCATAGCAGCCGATACCCTTCAGGCTCAGGAACTTCGCTCCGTCGCAAATTCACCCCCCGCGATGC
>DAHVAI010000194.1 GCA_027314685.1 Nitrososphaerota archaeon
TGTTGACTTGCTCCGCTATCATTACGCTACACGTTATCTTCGTGCATCCAGCCAAGCATTCTTTCTTTTCCTGATGGAGTAGGAGCGCCTCAATGGACGGCAACGCCATCTCAGACTAGAAAGATAGCCCAACCAATTGGACTAGCCACGACAAGCCAGCCTCCAGGGACACATAGAGCCGCAACATGCTTTGGTAGGAGCGCCTCTCTGGGCGGCAACCAAGAGCTCAGATACTCTATCTATTCTTGGAAAGGTTCGGTTTTTCTTTTGGGGGGGGTTTTTGTAATGTGTTCATGATATTGCGAGATTCTGGCTAATTAACGTTACTGTTCACTTGCAGTAATAGTGCTGTAAACCGCCAACTTAGTCCGAAGTGGAGGTTATCGAGCTAAACCTATTTTTGATCTGTCTGTCTGTCCACGACAGGTCTAGAGTCGACGACCTCTCTATCAGCCTCCGGGAGTTCGTACCATTTCACCTTTTCACCGATCTTTGCCCGCATCTTCCAACCAAACGATTTTGGTACTTCGTCTATCTGTCTTTTCAAGTGATCAATCTTGTGCATCACTACCTCTTGATGATCAGGGGAAAATCTAGGAAGAGCATCGCGGATCCTTTCTAGGTTGAGACTCATGGTTCTCCATAAACCCCAGTCGTTGCTGCAAAGCTGGGCTATGTACTTGATGTTGATAGTGTTCTGGTCGTCTGATTCCCCGAGATTGTGATCGTACAAGAATGCTATCACGTCTTTGTACTCTCTTTCAGTGATTTCATAGACCTGGAGCTTTGTGAGGAGCAAGTCTGCCAGCGGGAGAGTTAGCTCATCGACACCCAGCCTATCGGTAAAGTCGAACTTGTGCGACATTTCAAAGACATTGAGAAAGATATCCACTCTGCGCTTGTTCTCAATGTCGTTGAAGATCAGGCGAACGTGGCCGTTCATGGCGTTGAACGTGGTCCTCGGAGCGTAACCGAGGTCTGTAAAGAGCTGAGTGATTTGCTTTCGCTGATTGCGTAAGCCCATAAAATCAATGTCTACATAGTGTCGCTTGAAGTGAGCATGAAGCGTGCTTGGGCTCCTTAGCCTGAACGCAATTCCACCAAATAACCTCAGCGTGATGTTTCTCTTCTTAGCTTCCTCGACGATGCGAGTTGCTTCTGCAACGGTGTCCTCCTGAGGCATCATCTTCTATCGAGCTGGGTATATATTTCAATGCTGTTGTTGGCTCCACATGCTTTCTTTTTTCATATCGTGCAGGATCACGCGTGCCGCGTTGTAACCCGCTGCGCCACTCACACCACCGCCGGGGTGAGTCCCTGCCCCTGAAATGTAAAGACCACTAACGCTAGTTTTGTATTGACTTGATCCAATCACCGGTCTAAGGCTGAACAACTGGTCTAGCGACATGTCAATGTGCATGAAATTCCCTTTTGGAAGGTTTAGGTCTCTGGACCAATCAAGTGGAGAGGCAGAGTATCTCTTTGAAACTAGCGACTTTACGTCTGGGCAGTACTCGGAGTATATTTCTAGTAAATCGTCAGCCACTTGATCCTTGATGCGGTCCCACGAGGAACCATCTGCAAGGTCGTGTGGAGTGTACCTTGTTTCGAGTGAAAGGATATGTTTTCCTCTTGGAGCAAGAGAAGGGTCCCCTGCGGAGTGTAAAGCTACCATCAAACCCGGTCGTTTAGGGTTGCCTCCGTATTTGTATTCGTCATACGCTCGCTCGAGATCCTCGACAGACTCTGAAATGTAGGTTGCCGCTTTGTGGCATTCATTTGCATCAGCGCTCGGATCACATGCGTATCTTGGCAAACCTTTGAGTGCAAAGTCGGCTTTCATTGCAACTCCATTGGCGACCTTGATATTTCTGACAGCTGATACGAGCGAACTCTCTAGTTTTTCCTCTCCTACAAGTTTTAGATACGTCTGTTTCGGGTCGCAGGCAGACAATACTATCTTGGATTCCATCTTGCGGCCGTTCTTCAGTATGATCCCAGAAGCTACGCCGCCGGCCACGGTAATTCGATCTACCTCGGAATTAAGTAGAATTTCTCCTGCAGTGGATTGCAACGCTAGGACCAAAGCCGAGATCAACTGTCCCGCGCCCCCATATGGCCGAGCCAGGTTCTTTGCAAGCAGGTGCCACGCAACCGTCCATCCCGATCCCTTCTGGGACGGCGAGAGTCCTATTGCAGCTGGCCCCAAGAATGCAATTGGAACCTTCACGTACTCTGTTTCAAAATATTCATTAAGAATGTCTCTTGCACTTGAGAAGATCACCTGGAACAGCCGCTCAGATTCTGTCCCTTGGAGACTAGTTGCAAGATCAGAAATGGACATTGGTGGGGAGAGCGACATACCGCCCAAGATATCATTCAACGGTTCAAATTCTTCGACAAATTTGCGATAGGCTCTTGCGTCATGAGGTGATAAATGCTCAATGTGCTTAATCGTCTTCTCCAGGTCCTTGTGAAACAGCATATACTTGCCATCCTTGAACGGGGAGAATATTGTGGGATCGACCGAATAGTATCTTAAACCGAATTTTGTTAGACCGAGATCTTCGATGATCGGTGTGGTGTGGATTATGTATTGCTCGAAGCTGTACATGTTCACATTAAAGCCTGGAAAGAGTTCTAGGGTCTTTACGCAACCGCCTGGTGATGCCGATTTTTCAACTACGAGAACTCTTAACCCCTGCCTACTCAGATAACAGGCGGCAACAAGTCCATTATGTCCAGCTCCCACTACGATGACATCATATTTGGACATGAATACGAGTCTACCGAATTTCCTATATTAGCGTGTACCGAGTTTGGGTGACTTACGACTATGAATTTATACGACGTGTGCGCGAATTGGATTGAAAGCAACTGGGTGCGCATGCTAAAGTGTCAATGAAGCTTGTCGGACAATCGGTGAAGAGGATAGAGGATCCACGACTCTTGGCAGGATCCGGAAATTACCTTGATGACATTGTGCCTAAAAATGTGGTGTATGCAGAATTCGTTAGGAGTATCCAGCCGCATGCTAGGATCAAGCGAATAGACACCTCTCCTCTCAAGAAAGAGGAAGGATTCGTCGCTGTGTTTACTGCGGATGACTTTGAAGGTCTTGTGACAACGTTACCTATACCCGAAGAGCACAGAGCCCCTATTCCGCCGATTTGGCCACTTGCAAAAGCTAAGGTAAGATGGGTTGGAGAACCCATAGCTATCGTAATTGCAACTGAGAAATACATAGCAGAAGATCTTGTTTCGCTCGTCGAAGTTGAATATGAAACTCTGCCGGCAGTGATTGATCCAGAAAAAGCTCTTGATCATGACGCACCAAGATTGTATGACGACTGGAAAGATAATCTGCTAAAGAGGGCTGAAATCAGCGAGGGGGACGTAGAAAAAGCGCTTTCGGATGCGGACGTAGTCGTTAAAGAAAGGATCAAGACTCACAGACACACAGCTGCACCGATAGAAAATAGAGGTGTCATCGCTCAGTTTGAGGAGTTGAGCGGCAAGTTGAACGTGTGGAGCCAAGTGCAGTTTCCCCACGTGGGGCGAACACTGTTCTCAAAAATTTTCAAGGTTAGCGAGGATAAGATACACTTCCAGATGCCCGATGTAGGAGGCGCCTTCGGACTAAAGGGCCACATCTTTCCTGAAGATGTTTCGGTATGCGCGGCAGCTCGATTGCTACCTGGCAAAGCTATAAAGTGGATCGAGAAGCGCACCGAGGACATCTCGTATTCGGTGCATGAACGCGAACAGATACACTACATAGAGGTCGCCGCTAAGAGGGACGGGACTATTCTCGGCGTGAAAGATAAAATGATCGCTGATATGGGAGCTTACGCAGCTTCGCCGTGGGGTGGTCTCACGTTCACAATGATTACCGGAGCTTTCCTGCCCGGGCCGTATCATTTCAAGAACTACTCGTTTGAGCACATCGCGGTACTTACGAATAAGACTCCGATGGGTTCAGTTAGAGGTCCGGGAATGTTTTCAGCTAACTTTGTCATGGAGCGAGCAATAGATATAGTAGCCCACAAGCTTGGCCTGGATCCGCTTATAGTTAGGCGGAAGAATCTGATCCAAGACTACGAGTTTCCGTACTCGTCTGTCACCGGTCTAATCTACGACAAGTGTAGCTTGATGGAGTCGCTCGAAAAGGGCTCGCGTGCCATACGTTATGACGAACTCAGGAAAGCGCACCAAGAACTGCGAAAAAGGGGCATCTATCGAGGAATTGGGGTAGCGTCGCTCATTGAGATTGGAGGTATTGGCTCGGCTATACTTGGCCCAGCCGGTTCAGTGACTCTAGGATATGAAGTAGTTACCACTAGAATTGAACCCGATGGCACTGTCAAGGTGTTCACGGGGCTAGCACCTCACGGCCAGAGTTCGGAGACGACCTTAGCTCAAACGGTTGCTGATGAGCTTGGCGTTTCAATAAGCAAGATCAGCGTAATATGGGGCGATACGGACAAAGTGCCATACGGCATGGGAACTTGGGGAAGCAGAGGGGCACCTCTTGGAACTAGCGCTGCGATGCTTTCGGCAAGGAGAACAAGAGAAAAGGCAATGATGATAGCAGCGGGGATGCTGGAGGCAAGAGTAGAAGATCTTGAGGTCACGCCAGACGGTAGGTTTGCGGTGAAGGGCACGCCAGCTGCAGTTAGGGCTACAAAGAGCGTATCTTTAGCAGATGTCGCTACGATTGCTCTTAGAAGACCGGACAAGCTTCCAAAGGGAATAGAACCGGGTCTGGAGAATACGAGCTTCTACGAGCCCGAGATACCGGCCACATGGAGCAATGCGATGACATTCTGCGAAGTGGAGCTGGATCCAGAAAGTGGAAAGTTCAAGATATTGAAATTCCTAGTGGTCGAAGACTGCGGTAGGATGATCAATCCCATGGTGGTGGACGGACAGGTTCACGGAGGAATTGCCGAAGGTCTGGGCGGAGCAATCTTCGAAGAGATTGCATACACCGAAGATGGGCAGATTAACGGTGGCACTTTTCTTGACTATCTGATGCCTTCAGCTATGGAGATTCCTAACATAGAAGTTATGCACATTGAAACCTACTCTGAGCAAAATCCTTCGAAAACAAAAGGACTTGGTGAG
>DAHVAI010000196.1 GCA_027314685.1 Nitrososphaerota archaeon
AATATTTTGACTGGTGGAAATTTACCGAGAAAAGAAGCAGTTTCATGATTTTCGACAAGCGCCTAATCATGGCCATAATCGAGGAAGTTAACGACGGCGCAATAGTCGACATTGCGAGAAGTGTTGCCGTTATGATGAGCCGAGAGTTCATGTTGTCGCGATTTGGTAAGGTTGACAAAGACAGTATCTTTCGATTTCTCGAAATATTAGACAATCATATGAACTGGGGAGAGCTAACGCCAATAAAGATTGAAGGAGGAAAACTGGAAGTCATCATGAGACATGATCTGGGAGTCAAGTGGTCCCTCTTCCTATCCGAGTTCATCTCTAGCTTCTTCTCCTCATTCCTTGCAATGAAAACTACTACTGAAATTTCTACCTTTGGCTGTTCTATTACTGCTTTTCCAGAGGACTAAGAGAGTTCAGCTCTTCGAGTTGCGCTCTCTGATCGCTCAGAGACCAATTAGGTCAGAGAAGGTGCCAGATTAGTGTTTTTGGATATGATCAGATGGTCCGAGTCTCTTTGGAGCATCGCGAATGTACCTCGAGAAATCTTGCCCGGTCCTGATTTCGATCTGCGAGTCAGAGAGGGAAGAAGGTTGGTTGTAGAGATATCTTATGATACGCTTTTCAATCAAGAGCGCTCCTGCACCTAGCGTCCTTTCCATCGCCTCGGACAAAAGTTCAGGTTTCGAGAATGTCTCCTCCACCCGTAAATTGTATTTCTTGCTGATGAAGTTGATGATCACTCTGGATACTTGATCCCCAAGGGCCTTGAAACCATAGTTAATTGCCTCTGAATAATCGCTCACTAAGTTAGAATATGCTTTGATCTCAGATTCACCATTCAAGGTCACGCAGCCACACCCAGCTTGTTCATCCAGCGAATATTTTATGATTTCCGAGTTGATGTATCTTTCTTGCTAGTACTCGAACAGAGTTTCGTCAGGTCTTCCTGAGCTTGGCATCGAATTTCTTTCTTCTCTTCCCGCGGGCCTTCTTCTCCCTGAGTGCGATTCTTTCCTCTCCTTCCTCGAAGAGTCTACTTGCCCGTGTGGCTGTCCCCGATAGAATTCCGGTGAAGCCATCGTAAGCGTCTCCCAAACTAATCCCACCCTGACCGATTTGGAACTTTCTTATCGAGTTATCGTGGCGCGTCCCGCGCATCTTGAGAATTATCAGCGATCTATCCATTTTCCCGCTTACTTCAACGTAGCGAAGCAACATTATATTGTCCATACTAGTTGAACCGGTGACAGTGGTGCCAGCTAGCTCACTCGCTGTGAACGTGAGGATCAAGGTTGCACCTCTTTCCTGACAAAGGTAAGCAACTGTTCTCACGAATTCATCGTTTCCGTCATCTTTGGCAATTTGTCGTAGCGCGCCCACGTCGTCGATGACCACCCGCCCGGGTTTGACCTGTTCGAGGAGCTTTTGGATCTTGATTATTAATCCCTCAGGAGTGTACTGCTCCGGTAAGAGGAATGCTATGCCTAACTTTCCCTGCTTTTCTAATGTATCAATATCGTCAAAACCTAGTTTTTTCGCTACGAGTCTTATTTGATTTTCAGGCTCACTAAAGCTCAAAAGGAGGCCGTTCTCCTTTGAGGATCTTGCCCCGTTGCAAAGAAACTGGATGGCGAACGTTGTTTTCCCCACGCCGGCAGCTCCTATGATACCGGTGACGCTTCCCTCAAGTAAGCCTCCTTCAATCAAGGCGTCAAGTCCAAGAACTCCAGTCGGTAACCTCCGTTCACTTAACCCTCTTCTCCCCATCGGCTGAAGGGCTGGAAAGACTAAGAGTCCTGACTTTGAAATCTCGTAAGAGCTCGGTCGCAAGCTTATTTCAAGCCCTCTCATCTTTCTTATGCTGATCATTCGCCGTGGACCTCCTCTTTCCTTCGCAATATCCATTAAGATTATACCGTCAGCAACAAATTCCTCTATGCCGAGTCCTATTTCTTCGCTGCCGAATGGTAACTCGCTCAGAATCAACGTTGTGCAACCTTCGCTTCTAACTGCCTTGCCCAGAATGGTATGTAATGCGATCCTCGCGTCTGCCAGTTTGGTAAATCCCGTAGCCAAAGCGTCAAATGAGTCGATTACAAGCCTCTTTGCTCCCAAAGAAACGACCTCTGAAAGAATCGTGTCTAGGGTATCGTTGATTGCTTCAGACGAAGTGATAGTGAGGTCAAGGTATCGAAATTTCCCTTCATCGATAAACCTCTGGAAATGTAGCCCAAAGTTCTCCATGATTTTCAAAAATTGGTCCTTGGTCTCGGCGAAAGACACAAAGAAGCATTGTTCCCCGTGAAGTAATCCCGCGTAAAGAAAGTGCGAGGCTAGCAGCGTCTTTCCCACTCCTGGTCTTCCACCCACTACGATCAGACTGTTTCTCGGTAATCCTCCTGAGAGAAGATAGTCCAGCCCGTCGATTCCCGTTCTGAGTTGATCTGCCAAGATGGTCATCGTTTGAGCAGTGTTATCCATTGCATTTTGGACTGGCGTTCATTCATTCTATTAATGTGATGGATTACAAGGTAAACTAATCTATCTGCATGCTCAATAGGACGCTGCATAGAATCATGAGTGATGTATTCTAGTCTTTCTGAAATTGACAGAAAAATGCTTGGTTTGCTTTTGGATTCTGAAGGGCAGATTCCGACACATGAATTGTCCCTTCAGCTTGGGATTCCCCTAAGCACCGTTCAGAGGAGAAGAAAAAGATTGGAAGGTGAGTATCTCATCAAGACTTACACACTAGACCCAATAAAATTCGGATACAGGCGTGTCGATCTTCTGATTTACACTGAAGGAGGGGAGACAATGAATATCGGAAAGGAACTATTGAAGCGAGTAGAGGTGACCTCGGCCCTTAGAACTATAGGAGAGCACACAATAGACTTACGCGTTGAAGTCTTCGTCAAAGATAACGCTATCTTACTCGATCTCCTAGAACAAGTAAAAGGTATGAAGGGGGTCAGGGATGTAATCTGGACTGAAGTAATTTCACCCATAGGAAGAAAGATCTTTCTTATTCAGAGAGAAGGGGAGAAATTGTGTTTGCCCCAATGATATGAATGACAATCTCATAATCATGTTTAGGCGGTCATGACCTGTTTTCCATTCTACTATCGCATTCGAGCCACGTCGCAAAGATCTGCCTCAGCTCGTAGCTATTCTCTGTAATGACGTATACTGAAGATCCCATTCAAGAGTCATTGAAGTTTGACTATCTGGACGAAATAGTTGATGTCCGCGAGTGGAAGATTATTCTGTAACTTTTATCTAGCTTAGTGGTTCTTGGCAGAATATCTCGACGTGTCGGATAGGGAGAGTTTTAGACTCTATGAATACAAACTACCATCAGGTAAGGTTCGTTGACAGTCTGGAAAAATCAAACACATCGTACTACTTTACGACAACGGGGAGTATGCCGACCTTATCATCGCTCGGTACTTCTTGAACGGTTTAGAAAAAGGGGAATCCTGCGTATCCTTCACTTCGGACGAGCACGACCATATCGAGAAGAGACTGTCTTCAGAAGGAATCGGTATTGATCGATTCAAGAAATACGGACAGCTCAGGATTTATCTAGTTAGGGCACCAAGCGACGTGGAACCAATAGATCTGCTGTCCATACTGAAAGGGATAAGAGCTGACGCAACTAATGGTATGAAGGGTCCCTACAGGTTTGCTGGAAGGACGATACCAGACAATGAATCAGAAAATGGTATGCTTACCGGAACGAATGTTGAGCGGACAGGTCTGCGGCATTTCCAAGAGTTTGACAATTCACAGATGTGCTTCTGCGACATCTCCAATCTTAAGAAAACCCGGAGGAACGAGTGGATTAGCGCGTTGGTGAAAAACCACGACCATGTGATATGCGCTTCGTCCCCTGACAAAGCAGTAGCCTTTGATGCGACGCTGCTTGAGAAAGAAGAAGAGTAGTTCTCGCTAGTAATTCTCAAAGTTCGTTCCCAAAATTTCTGCCATTCTTATCGCTCAATCTTTTGATTGCTACGAGATAGTCCTAGTACTCCTCTAGGTACTCCATGATATGCTCGTTCATAATATCACTGTCGGTTGGATGCAAAGCTGAGGGTGGAGACATCAAGGAACGGATGATAAATGTGGATGCTCTGAGTGTAACTGCCTTCCTAGTAAGTATGCGCAAAGCGTTTCATCCGATGACTGCCCTAACTGCAGTCAGGAAGAGCGCTGTTGCTATTTAGGCAAATCAAGAGCTGTTGTCTCTCCAAGCGGAACAGTAGCGAAAAGTGATTCTATGGCAAGAAGAACGTTCTCAATAATCATTCATCTCAACGCTTTAGACAGGTTGAAGTAGGCCAAAGTATCAGAAATTCTGCTTTTCGTCGTTAAGCTGATTAGTAACTCACGACAGCGGCGAATATGGCAGTTGTGATCGGTGTCGAGTAATTTGAGCGATAGGATCTCCATACCCAGCTTGATGGCGCTCCGCATTTTCCGAAGCGTCGCTGCAGGATTGATCAACATCACATTCCCCTACATCATCCTTGTCCAATTGTACCACAACTCAAACCAGGGATCACTGGTCCTCGGTTTCATCTACACTCTAGCCGCTATTGCAACGGCTGGACTGGGTCTCGGCCTCGGGTTCTCTGCAGACTTGATAGGAAAGAAGATAACTTTCCTGATCGCTCTTGTTCTGTTACCGCTTGCTGTCATCTTGCTAGGCTACGCTACCATCTCGATTCACTCCCTCCCGCTCATCTTCTTGGCGTCATCAGTCGGAGGCTTTTCTGCAACCGGGTCTCTTGCTGGAGGAGGAGTTGGTGGGGCCGCCCAGCCGATTCAATCTCTCGTGATAACGGAGATCACGACGAGGTCGACAAGGACGCGATACTTTAGCATCTTCTCATTTATTTCTGCTCTTGCTTCAGCAGCTGGTGCGTTCCTCGCCGGTCCGCTCTCGATATCCGATGTACTTTTGATAGCCACAGTCGCAGGTTTCATTTCGACCGTCCTCGCTCTCCTTGTGAGAATTCCAAAGCATGAATCAAGAGAAGTAGATTCCGAACGGGAGAAGAATGGAGCAGTCTACTTAGAAAGACCTGGCAGAACAGGGATGCGCAGCGCGCGCACCATAGGAAAGTTCACGATGACTGGAGTCTTGAACGGGCTGACTCAGGGGTTGGTGGCACCGTTCCTCATTCCCTTCTTCATAATCGTCTATGGAATTCCAAGACCTGAAATGGCAATGTATGCAACAATATCTGGCCTTGTGGGGGCGTTTGCGCTGCTTCTTGCTCCACGCATCGAACGCGGGTTAGGATTTCTTAAAGGACTGATGATTACTAGGGCGCTGTCTGCTGTGCTCGTATTGGCGATGGCTTTCGTACGCTTTCTACCTGCCTCTCTCGGTATCTACTTTCTGATCCCAGCTCTTCGAACGACTGGAATGCCAATGCAGCAAACTGCCATGATGGACATGGTGGACCTAAACGAGAGAGGTAGGGCCTTTGGAATAAACCAGAGCGCTAGACTGGGTGCGTCTGCCGGTGGTACCGCGCTTTCAGGATACGAGTTCAACGCCTCAGAGATAGAAGTTCCATTCGTGCTATACGCCGTGTTTTTGGGCTTGAATGTTTACCTTTACTACAGGTTCTTCTCGGGATACAGAGCTCCGCCTGTAAAAACCGCTGAGCCTCAAGGATAGCTACCTAGTATATCTTTGATAAGAGAATATTTCTGATTCGCAAAATAGAGCAGATGCAACCCGCACACTTCAAACGTGGACTCGAAGTTTCCGAATAAGGAAATTTACAAGAGTTTGAATTCATTTTCCTAGAGATTTTTCCATAGAAATTCTACTACCTGATTTCGCCAGCACTGATTTAGCAGGGAATCGGCAGCTCAAATCACAAACGAAAAAAGGAGTATATCCGTTATCTTATTCTTGACAGCATAATTCCTCTGCCGGTATCCTCAACATTCAATCGGGTTCCTTCTGAAATACCATACTTCTTTCGAAGCGCAGCTGGTATAGTTGTTTGACCTTTGCGTGTTACTACGACCTCTTTAGTCATACATATCCGACGTACTACTTATACAGAATCCTACTAAAATTTTCCATCGGAGTTTCTTCTCAGTGGCTCGATGAACCAATAGCAAAGCTGTGGGACAACCCCAAACCAACTAAAGCTCTCATAATTAGTAACATATCTAAGTTAAGTTGCTCGGAGCTTGTCGGGTCCGCTCTTGAACTGCATTGCGTACATATTCGCGAATACTCCGCCGCGCTTTTCCACGAGCTCGTCGAATGGACCCTCTTCCACTATCTCTCCCGCTTGAAGCACGACTATCCTATCAGCTAGGCGTATGGTCGAAAGCCTGTGCGCTATGATTATGGCAGTCCTATCTTTTAGGATTAGAGACAGCGTCTTCTGTAGCTGGACCTCGGCCACCGGATCAACTCCTGACGTCGCTTCATCCATGATAAGTATCTTCGGATTCCGTAGCAACGCGCGCGCAAAGCAGATCATCTGCTTTTGTCCCATGGAAAGGTTCGTCGCAGCTTCGTTGATCATAGTGCAGTAACCCTCTGGAAACCTTTTCACGAATTCATCCAGTCCGACCTTCCTTGCTACTTCCAAGACCTCTTCGTCTGCCGCATCTTGTCTTCCATACCTTATGTTGTCGAGAATCGTCGCCTGGAAAAGGAAAGGGTCCTGTGGGACTATGCTTATCCTGCTTCTAAATTCAGCAAATTTCATTTCCCGTGCATCCACTCCGTCGATCAAGACTCGACCCTTCAGTGGATCGTAAAAGCGAAGGATGAGGCTCACAAGGCTCGACTTGCCAGCCCCGGTCGGCCCTACCACCGCGACGACCTCGTTGGAATCAATCTTGAGACTGATGTTTTTGAGCACCGTAACAGAAGTGTCGTATCTGAATGAAACGTCCTGAAACTCGATCTTGCCGAGCGACTTTGAAGGAATGCTTGTCTCTGGTTCTCTTACATCGATCGGCGTGTCAAGAACCTGCAAGACGCGGTCAAAACCTGTCACAGCCGATTGATATGAATTGTAAAACGTGGTCAGTTGTATGATCGGATTGAAGAAGCTGTTGAGATAGAAGAGAAAGGCCACGAGTACCCCAACGCTCAGTGCGCCGCTGATCATTTCCCCAGAACCATACCAGATGACGAAGGCTATTCCCGAGGCCTCGATTACCTGGACTAGCGCGTTGAAGAGCGACGTTAGCCTGTTTGCCCTAAGGTTTGCCTGCAGGTTCTCCGCATTAACGGAATCAAAATTCTCGCTTACTTGGTCCTCCTTCACGAAAGATTGCGTGACTCGCACGCCGCTTATCCCTTCTTGAAGCTTGGCCGTGACCGCAGCTATCTTCTTTCTAGTTTCAACAAAACTCTCCTGGATCTTCCCCTGAAATGCAAGAGTGAGTATCACGAGTGGTGGTACTACGACCAAGGAGACGAGTGTGAGTCTCGGATTGAACAAGAACATCACCGGGAATACTAGGATTATCGTCGCGAGACCCCCAAGTACCTGCGGCAGCTGGAAGGTCACGAAATCAGAGAGAGCGTCGACATCGTTTGTTATGTAGGACATGACACGGCCGGTCTCTCTCTTAGAATAATAGGAAGGAGAAAGTTTCTGTAGCTTTTCGAAGGCGTCTCGCCTAACGTCGTAGATCGTGTTCTGTCCTACCTTCTGCATAAGGAAAGTCCGCCTGTTGCTTGCGATGTAGTTGATAGCATAGAGAGCAAAATATGCACCGATTGCAATTTCAATCCCCATCAAGTTAAGCTTGGGGTAAATGTTGTTGATCGCATCTGCGAGAAGCGCTGGAAAGACTACTCCCGCGGCAGCAGTGAAAATTAGAGAGACGAACGCGAGGACCAGGTCTTTCCTGTAGTTGAGTATGTAGGAAAAGATCCTCCGCAACAGGACCCTATCGGAGTATTTTCTGTATTTTCTTTCACTTGGGTCAGCTGTACTGAATGTTCCGCCAGGGAATGCCATCAACTCTTCCTCCTTACGATTCTGTCCTTTTCGCAGCCGTTGCAAAAATCTCAGAGCCAGTTTCTTGCGGCGCGAGCTGAGAGAAATACAATCTGGAGTAGAGACTGTTGAGCGAAAGCAAGCTCTCGTGAGTTCCTTCTTCAGCTATCTTCCCATGATCGAAGACGATAATTCTCTTTGCGAGCCTCAGCGTCGATAGCCGCTGGGTGATAATGAGCGTAGTCCTTCCTTCGACCACCGCCTTTAACGCATCCTGAATCGCAAACTCCGTTCCAACATCGACACTGGAAAGAGAGTCGTCGAGTATCAACACTCGTGGATCTGTGATTATCGTTCGGGCAATTGCGATGCGCTGCTTCTGTCCCCCGGAGAGCGTGATTCCTCTTTCGCCGACGACAGTCTCGTACCTGTCTGGGAATCGCTCCACGAATTCGTCAACCTTCGCAATCTTCGAAGCCTCGTGCACCATCTCATCTGTCGCATCATTCCTCCCATAGCAGATGTTTTCCCTGATAGTCGCCGAAAAAAGAAAGATATCCTGGCTCACTATTCCGATGTTTGACCTAAGAGATTTGAGAGTCAGATCCCTAATGTCACGGCCGTCGAGAAGAACTCTTCCATCGCTCGCTTCGTAGAACCGCGGGATCAAGTTTGCGAAAGTTGTCTTGCCAGATCCGGTAGCTCCGAGGAGAGCGACAATCTCCCCCGGTTTTATTTCAACATTGATTTCGTCAAGTATCCGACGTCCCTTCCCGTATGCAAAAGATACGTTTTCGAAAACAATTTCTCCTCGTACGGCCTCGCGGTCTAGTTCCTCCGCCCCCGACTTGTCCTTGATTTCAACAGACGCTTCAGTTATCTCGAGTATTCTCTCAAACCCCGCCATGCCGTTTTGCGCAAGTAGAATCAGTTGCCCTAAGAAAAGGATGGGCCCGACGAGCAACGAGATTAGCGATCCTTCAGTAACAATGTGCGCAGCTGTCAGGTTTGCGGAGAGCCCGAAAAGCGAGACTTCGACACCTCCCAGGATGTAGATCGACCCAAGAGCAAAACTAACGACCAATGTAAGCAAAGGCGAATAGAGAGCCCTGACAACCGATGAGCCAATCAGTTCATCTCTGTAGGCCGCATTCTTTTCTTTGAATTTCGATATTTCGCTATTCTCCGCAGTAAAAGAGCGAACTATCTTCATTCCAGTGATGTTCTCCTGGAGCACCGTGTTTATCGCGCCATAGTCCTCTCTTGCCTTTCTCCAGAACGGCCTCTGCGCCTGGCCGTACTTCCAGCTGATGTAGAGGAGCAGTGGGAGCACGAAGCTTAGAATCGCCCCATAGATCCAGCCCACGAAGAACGACGAGACGACCACGAATATGCTAAGAAGAATGTTTCCGAACAACTGGGCAGAGCCAAACGAGAGGAACCTTCGAGCAGCTTCAACATCTCCAGTTGCCCGCGCCATCAACTGCCCTGTCTGGTTTCTGTCGTGAAAGCTGAATGACTGTCCCTGAATTGAGGTAAAGAGGTCGTTTCTCATGTCGTAGACTATTTTCTGTCCAAGATACTGACCGCCATATCCGAGCACGAACTGGAACACCCCCGAGATGCCGCTTATGAGGACTATCTCGATAGCAATTACCTCGATTGCGTGCATGGACTTGGTCGTCGTGAGGACTAGGACCACGTCGCCCGTGAGAAATGGTACAATGACCCTGAGAAGCATCAGGATGGATGCGCTAGCAATCATCAGCCCAACAGTCGGCCAGTACTTGCGCGCATATTTCCAGAGCTTAGAGTATCTCTTTATCGCAGACAATAGCTAGCCGATTCACCTTGAAAAAAGCAGGGAATTGCAACCTGGATCAACGGTCAATTACTCACAAGCCAAGGCAATTTTAGCATAGCTCCTCGAAGTACTTTCTCCAAGACTAGTTCGAACTGACTATAGTTAGAAAACTGATAAATCGAAGAGTCACATATAGATTCTGGCACTTTTTGAAGCGTCCGAACACAAATGTTATTCGGAGCACGACTTGGCTGGTGACGTCGGATCATCAATGAGCTAGTAACAAATCAGAGCGGAGATACGTTGCGCACTCCAAATTGTGGTTCTCTGTCCATACCTTGCTCACCTATTGAAAGCATCTCTTTCACCGTTGAGATTATTTCATCCATGCTTGGATTGGTACTCGAATCCACTTCAATTTCCAGCCGAAGATACAGTTTGTTGGGGCTCTGCGACGGCACCCCGGTTCCGCTTTGGTCAGAGCTCCGAGCGGTTGCTTTGAGCTGTTCCCGACAGTACGGCAAAATATTGCTTCATCGCTTACTTGTTTACCACATCTTGGACAGTTCATAGTACATCTCGATCGTTGTGATTTGCTGTGCCGTATAAATTATAGTAGATCTTCCGTCAAAGCTGATGGTTTCGGATTTGTGTAGTTACTTCTTTTCCAATACCCTTCTTAGTGGTATGTCATGCAACATCCGCAGAAGCCAGAAATATGCTATGGACAGAAGTTCCAAGGGTAGTCGGAACAAGAGTTACAAGTAGGTCAGAATGGAAGTATTAGACTTGTTAGTAGATCCTTTGTAGAATGGAATTAGCGATGAAGAAGAAAAACAATCGCTATAATGTCCATTGTGATAGTTGGGTTGTTTGTACTGGCTCTAATAGTTCCTACTTATTATCACGCTCCTGTAAGCAGGGGCGTGTACTACAATCTACAAGAACGTGTTACCAACCGGAACACGTACAGCTGTCAGCTATTTCCCACCCGACACTTAACTGCGCGTGTCTGTCATTTCGACGATCAAAAAATACTTTGTCACATTTTTCGCAACTCCATAGCTCTAAGGAAGCATCTGTTCTGCTTAGTTTTACCACATTCTAGAAACCGAATACTTCCTGTTTGATTGCTTATACCACTTGCGGTAGCGATTTTTCATCTCCGGCGCTTCAATTTCTAGAAATGCTGTTAGAACGGAGTAGAGTGTAAATCCCAACATCCTAATTCTTCACTCCGATCCAAGTTTCCTTTCGAGTTTTTATGAAATGATCAGATTGAAATGGAAGAAATTACACGCGCTAATTTTTGGCCGTATGTTCACTGCAAATTAGGATTGTGATTATTCTGGTCGCTTTGTTCCTCTAGCTTGACTGCATTCCTATTTGGTTCGTTTGAGCGCTCCGCGACTGCCGTAGTAGCCATCTGAACTTCAGCTCCGGCTGGCCGTGTCTTCGGCAGGCGTCCTTTGATGAACAGCGCGATGACGAAAGCGATTATGAGAATGCCCAGCATCACCATGAAGACCTGATCGTAGGATTTGACCAGCGAGGACTGTAGTGTACCAAGGTAAGTTGCGCACTCTGGCATCGGTGGAGTTGATGACAAACACGCCGGAGTTGGGATTGGGTCAAATTCGCTCAACCTGGTCGCCTGGTACGAGGCAAGCACAGATAGACCTACTGCTCCGCCTAATGATTGAAGAAACTGGATCAGTCCGCCCGCTTCACCCACATCTTCCGTTTTGACTTCGTTCTGTGCTGCCAAGAGGAAGACAGGGAAGGTAAGTCCGATTCCAAATCCAAGCGGCATTAGAGGAAGGATGATTCCCCCGACCGGAATCACGGTGTCCATGAACTTCCAAAGCGGAGTCGTTGTGGCAAGCTGCGTTAGACCGGCCATCCCGACTATGCCGATTACCAGTCCCATAAGAGCTACGACGCGATATTGCACGCGCGTGAGAAGCTGCCCGCCAGTCGCTGCCCCGATTACAAGAGGTATAACCAAGAAGTAAAGAATGTCCCTAACGGTGTCTGACGCATTTGCAGAACCAGGAGCAAGGACGAAACTCACTACGAGCGTCAGGAAAGTAGCAACTGGGAAGAATACAGTGCCTATGAAGAAAGTCGTTCCTCCCCCTGCCGCGATGACCCGGTGCCTGAACAGGCCGACGGGGACGAGTGGGTTCTCATTGTGATGTTCCCATAACACGAATATTGCTATCAGGGCAATACCGATGCTTAGTAGAGCGATCACGCGCGAGTCAGTCCAGGCCCAACCGTTGTCCGCAATCTCGTAGAGCGGGAACATTATTGCAGCTACCCATGATACAAGTAATGCGGCGCCGGCGACATCGAATCTTCGAACCTTCTCGGGTCGCAGAGGCCCCAGAGTAGCTGCTATGATTGCTAGTCCTGCCAGACCGATTGGAATGTTAACGTAAAAGACCCAGCGCCACGTCGTGTATTGGACGATGGTGCTGCCGAGTAGCGGGCCAGCTACTACTGCTATGCCAAAGACTCCTGATAAACCGCCTATCACTCTGGCGCGCGTCTTTGGAGGAAAGACGACTGCGACAATTGCAATGCCTACAGGGAAAAATCCGCCGCTGCCGAATCCCTGGATTGCGCGGAAGGCAATTAGTTCGGAAAGGTTCTGGCTGACTCCTGAAAGGATTGAGCCGATGATGAAGACTACCAATCCCGCGATGAAAACGTTTCGCCTGCTCCAGAGATCCGAGAGCTTCGCAAATATGGGGATGCTCGCGGTAGTTGCGATAACGTATGCGCTGATGACGAATGTGCCGCTATTTGGCGCTTTGAATTCAGCCAAAATCTTCGGGAGAGCGGTTAGGGCGACAAAGTTGTCAAGTGCGCCCATCAGGAGCGCGAGCAATATTCCAACCGTGACGAGAAGCTCAAATCTAGCTGTCGGACGAAAAGAACCGTTCGCGGCCGGATTTCCAGCTGGGACAACAGGAGCGTGTATATCTGCCAACAAAAACAACTACGTAAGAGAGTTACCAGTGTCCATCGGATGATTTGAGCTTATCTAATGAACCATAAAAGACCCACGTGCGAAAGACGCAGCGACCGCATCAGAGTTTTAAGTGCGGCGCATACGGAGTTTTTCTAGAACATGCATACACGCTTGGTTAAACCGATGTTTAATAATGGTTTCATCTTGCGATTACATATATCCATCAAGATCGACTATGTGTCATATCTTCCACAGTGTCTAACCTGCTCTAATCCCTATATATGGCCAAATAGAGGACACTGACAACAGTGTTGTGATCCGGCGCAACAAGGCTGACCAACTCCTCCGGATTGGTGAACTTCTGACGGTTGCAAGTTTGTAGAAAGAAACAGATCTTTCAGCCTTACAGTTAACTGGAAAGCAATAATGAACAATTTTGGTAGCATTCTTCAAACGTAAGATATCTCATGAGTGTCGCTTCACACGAACATCTAGCGTGTAAGGATGAGCGTAATCGCTTCGCAGAGACTTAAGTGCAAGTGCCTGACTAACTAGCCTCCCATTGCTCTACGAAATAATCTGGCAGGTTCTAGTGGTCCTTGCCGTAGCCGTCCTGCTCGGAGAGGTGTTTGAGCGCTTCTCGCTGCCTGCAGTAGCTGGAGAGCTTCTTAGCGGCCTTCTCTTAGGCCCGATGGTTTTTGGAATAGTCATCAGTGATTCTGAGACGCAGGCCATCTCCTCGATTTCACTTTTCTTCATCATCTACTTGATCGGGCTAGAAATGAAGACAGAGACTTTGGCAAAGCACGTGCTAAAGGCCTCTGTAATCTCCATCACAAGTTTCATCCTTCCACTCGCAATTGTTTCCGTACTGTCAATAACACTGTTTCACTTTGGACTTGTCTCCGATCTCATAGTAGCTCTTGCGATTTCAGTGCCGTCCATTTCGATAATCTCAGTCATGGTAATGCAATTTGATTTGCTCAAAAGCGACTCGGGGCAAATCATCATGGCTTCTGTTGCAATTACTGACATCTTGGCTTTCATCCTGCTCGCGATGCTTTCGTACTCGTTCAAGCAAACACTAATGGTGATCTTGTACGTCGTTATCTTCCTCGTCGCTTTTGTGCTCATAGACAGGCTGGTCAATTCCAAGGTTGTGACCTTCCAAAATATCCTGAAAGTCGGCGCAGCCTCTTTCAGAAGAGAAGAAATTTCATTTGCGATCATCATAATCGTTGGGCTATTAGTTGCAGAGATATTCCAGTTCATAGGAACCAGTTTCATCATAGGCGCCTTCTTTGCAGGACTGATAATTCACGAAGAATTGATTGGAAAGGAGGCATTCGGTAAGATCAGCAGAACTTTCACCAGGATCAATAGCGGCTTTTTCATTCCGCTGTTCTTTGGGTTTGCCGGAATCGAGGCGGAGAGATTTGTTGCTTCCCAGTACGGTCTCTTTCTGATTTTGGTTGTTCTGCTCATAGCGGCGCTGGGCGTCGGAATCCCTCTTACTTACCTAGTTTCAAAGCATTTCATCAAGGAAAGTGATTCGCTAGGAACCCCCAGACAGATATCAGTGATACTCGCAGGAAAAGGCGCAGTTGGAATAGTCATCATAACTGTTGCTCTGAACAGCGGATTGGTCGACGGAGCTGCCTACTCGATTGTGATCTTGGGAACAGTATTGACTTCTATATTCGCTCCCTTACTCATTAAAAGGTCTCCCAAAGCGCAGGATCAAAATGAGAGCTAGAGAATTTCATTCCCAGCGGAAGTAGCGGATGGCAATGAAAGCGAAATGGCTGCGTAAGCAACCAACGTAACAAAGCAACGCCCTCAGTTTCCCGTCAGCTTAAACTGGATCAAGAATACGTAGTTCGTCGGAAAGGGTGATCACAATCGTGCAATTATCCTAGACGCCAATCCCGAGTCGGATGGAACTGAGACCGGGCCAACGCCAGTCAGACTGCTGTTAATGGCTGTCGCCTGATGTACAGCCATGGATGTAGTAAGCATACTAAAATCCAGAGAGTAGCCACATACCTATCAGTTCTTACAAGAGGAGTGCAAAACCAGAACTACCCGAGGTAATATACGGAAATTCATCTCAGGTACATTCTCATCGGTCGAAACCTTGACAAGACAAAGGTCGAACGAGTCATGAGGCTGAGAAAAGAAAAAATATTAAAGCGTCGGCCTGACCGTTAGCGGAAAGGCAAAAATCTTCATCGAGTATGAATTGAGGGAAACAAAACCACATTCTCAACCTTGAGATTGCCTCTTGGTTGTCGAAGATAGCAGTGCTGAAGAACGCGTATCCTTCCACTTTTTGCTAACTGCTTCGAGCGGTCCACCGAGCTTTCTCCTCAGCTTTTGCATTTGATTCGCAAGCCAGTGGAGTACGCCCAGGACCACTGAGATTTCTAGCCCTTTGCGGAACGAGCTGCCCAGGGCACTTGCAAAGCTGCTCTCTGCATACCCAATCATTGCATAGATTGCAAAGATTATTCCAGTCGACAACGCTAAACTGGATACAAAGACAACGTCAGTCCTCATTCTGTTCTACTCTCTCACCGTTATCCATGTTAAGTCTGCCGCAAACAAACCTATCTCACACTTTTGCCAATCTCCGCACTATTTTCGATTCATCTTGCTTGCAATAGCACTTCTAACATCAGACACGTCCTTGTGTGCAGGAGTTGCACTTCTCTGAGAAGCAAGAATACAATGTATCTAACGGTGTCATTTCTCAGCAGTTTCTTCAAGCAGGTATTATTTTTCTAGATTCTCTTTGACCCGGTACTTGACAATTTTCTTGATTAGAGGGTAAGGTATAGGTTTGTCCAGCGGGAATTGAATCGTGCCAGGTCCTCCTTTGTACTTTGAAAGCTCTTTCTTGAACGCGCGCCTTGGAGAAGACGTCGGAAAGAATCCGATGTGATCCTTGAATGCCGCAAAGTGTACCAGATTTCCGTTCAGCTTGAAGGTCGGGATGCAGTAGCTGATTGTCTCTTCGGCCTTTGGCGCACTTTGCCTTATTATCCTCTTGATTTTCTGCAAAATCGTCTGGATATCTTCTGGGAAGGTTGAGATATATTCGTCGATTGACTCAGCTTTCATCTTGAAACTCACTCAAAAGCATTTGCCGCGCTGGACATGTCCTCGTCTATCACCCAGGTGGTGTCCCTGTATTCGACGATTTATCGTATCCGCCAAACCGGAAGAGATTGACTTGCCTTAATCCTCCTTTGCTCGGGTCCGACTCTGAGTATAGGATTCGCGCATGCACCGCTATCATGTCCCCCTGCTCTAGCGTGTGGCGCAGAAATATGTTTGGCTTGCCAAAATTCTCACTCCGCTACTTCTGCGCGGCAACCGTCGCATCGAAAAGCGCCTCCATTCCTCCTTCTTTGCGGCTTCAGGGTTCTTGATGTACAGTATTATCACGTTTGCTTAGACGTGCCACTTCAAGAGTTCGCCGTACTTCACAAGTCATTTATTCTTTAATTCTTTTAAGTAATAGTCAGGAATCTTTCTTCTTCTGGACACAGCTACAATAGCTGCTACTAGTGCTACGATCACCAGAACTATTGCTCCAATTATGATGAAGTTGAGACCGAATTGTGCTTGTACTGACGCGGGAGATTGGACTGTGAGAGCGATCTGAATGTTAGTACCATTCACATCTCCTGACCAAGAATCCATCTTGTCGAAGAATGATGTTGGATTCGCGTTCAAATTCACGGTAGTTCCAACTGGAACGTAAACTGTCTCTGTTGATGTAATACTGGATGATGTCGGGCCAAACGAGTAGGAAACCGATCCGCTCCCCACAGGCACTATTGTTAACCCTGCGTAGAAGATGCCGCTCTCCACAATCGGACCTTCTACGGTTACTGTAGTCGTACTAGAGCTTCCAGTGTACGAACCCGAGCCGGTTCCGTTCCACATCTGGAATTTCCATCCAGGGTTTGCGGAGTTGGATATCGTCAATGAGCTGCCACTGTTGACCCATTCACTTCTAGGATCGACAGTACCAGCCGATTGCACTCCGGGCTGCATTGCGACATAGTATTGTTGCGTGAATATTGGGTCTAGTGTCAGTGATGATGTAACCGCACCACTGTTGCTCGAATTTGTAATCCACCTCTCTTGCAAAGATGTAGTTACATCGTTTGCAAAGCTGTACGGCGATCCTGCGTCGATCCAGAAGGATACAGGTGTGGTAGTCAACAATGAAGAGTTTGTTTTGCCAAAAGACAGCGATGTGAAAGTCGGACCGATTGACGGTGTGCCTCCATTGGAAACTGAAAATTCAGCGCTGACAGCAAACTGGTGGTAGTAGGTTGGAATTTGCACTGTAGTTGATTGTACCTGACCGCTGGTAGAGCTGTTTGCTATCCATCTCTCCGATTGCGTGCTGCCATTTAGCAGAATACTGTAAGAGTAACGTGATCCCGCATCAACCCAGACTGATTGCGCTGCTGGGGTAGAAACGATACTATCGAACTGGGTCACCATGACCGACGGCGAGGAGTAGCCTGTTCCTCCGCCTGTTACACTAAAGTTGAATGCAACAAGGTACTGATTATAGTACGCAAAGCTCAGTGTCCCCGGTGATGCTGCGTTGCCCGAAGTGGTCTGATTAGTTATCCACCTCTCCTGAGACGAAGAGCCACCCAATGTGGCTGTGACTGACCACGTGCTTCCCTCGTCTACGTAGTACACCTTTGGAGAAGTCGTAAGTGTAGATGTATTTTGGAGACCGTTCGTTGCATAGGATAGCGTGGGCGGAGAATATCCTGTCCCGCCTCCGACGATCGAGTAGCTGAGAGTTAGCGCTACTGTGGATGAAGAGGAGATAAAGTAAGATTTTTCTTCGCCAGCAACAATCGGTACAGTTAATCTTCCGAATGGAGTTCCGCCCGGCGAGTAGACGTAGAACGTGTAACTTCCAGGGAAAATAGCGAGTGTTGCGCTCTGCCCGGTGAATGAGTTACCACTGCCGCTGATCGGTGAGGGAGAACTCTCCACGTAAAGCACCCCCGAGTTGATTGATGATTGGATGGTCACTATTCCCATCTGCGACTGAGTGTAAAGGCTTCCCAATGTTCCAGAACCAGGAGAAACTTGGACATACAGAGTGCCGTTTTCCGAGTAATGTTGACTAGATGACTGGGCGTTGCTTATTCCCTCCAGCGTGTCGCCCCCGAAACTATACGCATTTGTAACTTCCTGATAGTTGTGCCCATTCCAGAATTGCAGCTGCAGCTGTATGTTTGAATTTACGAGAGTCGTGTTCCAACCATTCCCTGCTCCTCCCAAGATGAGTTCCGCATCGTAGTAGGTCCCGTATGGATTGTACTTTGTTCCGTCAACAACAAGGCCAGAATCGAGTGATTGACTGGTCAGAACGGGGAATGTCACCACGTCGTACGTATGCCAACCAGTTCCATAGTTGTACTGAAAATAGACCTTTGGTTCGCCTTGAGTGTCGATGGTCGAATTGATGAGGAACTGTACTGTTGCTGGTAGAGGAATGGAAGCGTAGGAAGCGGTGGATGCCGCATAGTAACTGCCCCCATTCCCAAAGTTGTACACCTTGCCAGATCCAGAGATTCCAGCGCTCGCCGTTTCCGCGCTGGGGGATGACATGTTCCAGACATTATCTTCAAAGTAGGCTTCGTGATTGCTCGTGTCGTAGACAATGACGTTCTGTAGCCAGTATACCAGCTGTCTCCCATCTTGAGAAGTAAACGGTAGTACAACATTCAGCTGGAAGGTCATGTTTGGTCCGCCTGAAGATGTAGGTGCTGAAGTAATCAGAGAAGAAATTTGTGCAGTTCCCAGAAACGCGCTAGTGTTGTACCTGTACGCACCGCTGGAGTCTAGCCCGTAATCTGTGATTCCCATCGGCGCCGGCTCAGAATTTGAGGACGGTTTCACATTTTCTGGACCGCTTGAATTGTTCTTGCCTATTGCTGAGAGATGGCTCGGTATTGAAGGGATGGGTGAAGGAGCTCCTCTGCTATTGTGCTGGAATTGTACAGGTGTTATCATAGTGCTAACGGCGAACACCGAGAGCACAAAAAGAATCAGAAAAATCTGTACTCTTTGCATGCAATATCCCGCAAGAACTACCACGCAATTCGAAGCCATCGCTATTAAGGATTGTATGAAAAATGATCGAACACTGCACTTCTGCAGGTTGCTTCAAAAAGATATTTTCTATCTAGCCTCCGTGACCTCTTGTTCACAGGGAGGCAAGAACAGATATTGCCAGTAGCCTTCGAAAGAGGCTATTTCGATTATCCCAAGAAAATAGGCCTCAAAGATATGGCAAGACAGATAGGAATAGAGACTTCTTTAGCTGAAATTTTGAGAAGAGGCCGAAGGAAAATCTCGGAAGAGTACTTTACAAGGCGTTTGCTTGTGCGTGAAGACATGTTGAATCGAGTGCACATAACAGTTTAGGGCATGTTTTGTATCGCATTTCTTCCAGTTCGACTAAGTTAATTAGATTTCTAGTTGGGAATTGATCCGCTTTTATGAACATCATAGAACAATTGATAACCGAGCACTCGGCCTTGCGAGTACACTTCAGGTATCTTGGTGCGAACTCTGATTTGAAATTCGAGTTTGAAGACTTTGCAAAAACTGTCATGCAAAGATTGAGGATGAGGTCGTGTTTCCTGAGCTGAGAAAATCACCTGATGCAATGGCCATCAAAAAGACAATTTCTGTCGAAGGAGATCTTGACATCCTGAATAAGAGGATACTGGAATTCAACTGAGGCTGTCGAGAATCAAGTGATCTCAATGGCTCGGAAAAACATCGAGATCTTCGGGTTCAACCGGTACTTTGCGATTACTGGGATTTCTGAGAAGCTCTTTGAGTGAGTGCGCTAGTCAGTCATTTCCTTTTTCAGGGAAATGGGTTAGTCGTGCCAAACGGAAAGTGAAAGTAATTCTTGCGGTAGATTACGACTGCTACACCCACGACTGCTATAGAGATAAAAAACCCAGTTGTGGTGGAACCGACATTAGCAGCTCAAGGCCCGCGGAAGTCTGGAGTAGGACGTAGTTGATTGGCCCACGGCACTTTCAAGACCTGCGAGATTGAAGATACAGGAGTTGCGAAGACACCCTCGAAAATGACTGTCATTCCTTGTAGCACGCTCGTAGCTGAAACTCTGCCCAAGTCTATGAGGATTGCTCCTAGTACGTATGAAGTGGGAGATGACATGGAAACTATCATGCCATTGGAACCGAAGGGTGCCCACCGCAGCACTAATATCAGAGTTACGTTCGACCTCGCTAGCCAGCGGCCGTTTTGATGTGGATTGGATTGCAAATAATTTTTCGAATACCCCTCCTCTTCGTGAAGCATTATTCCTCAGTTGCTCGCGTTGGTAGGTATCTGCATAAAAGTTAGTAACTTTCAAGCGGTTTCTGACAGTCAGATTTTGCAGAAACAGCTCGTAGAGGCATTCGGTACTATGTTCAAGCAGCAGGCAGGCAACATCTATATGGCAAAAACAGCAAAGGGAGCTGCCAAAATTGTCGATGAGATTGTAAAAGAGAGGAGCATTGGGATAGTTTGCTGCGGGCCTTTTTTGATAGATGGGAAGCGCTTTGACTCTATGCTTGATAACAAGTTGCTTCCATTTGAAAAGCTTCAGAGTACTAGGAGAAGAGATGGTGCACTGGGTGAACTTGGAAGCCTTGATGTTGGGATTACCTCCCCGCGGGCCGCAATAAGTCAGACAGGATCGCTCGTGGAGATCTGTTCCAGTGACAACGAAAGGCTACTCTCTTCGCTCTCAAGGGTCCACATTGCAGTGCTTAAATCGTCCGCCATTGTTGAGAATCTGTTTGACATTGCACCCATGATACGATCTGCACTGACCGCAAGCAAGAAACCTACGATAACTTTGATCGGAGGCCCTTCAAGGACATCAGACATCGAGCTCAAATCAGTGCTAGGAGTCCACGGCCCGCACGAAGTCGATACTGTAATTATTGAGTGATGCCATGCCGAAAACTTATGATTCCTTGAAGCGAAAAATCATCTCTTCTTTGGGACGGACGCAGCAGACAAAGTTTCTTCAGGCGGCTATGAAGAGAGGCAGAGATGCCAGAAGGGCCCAGCTTATTTCTCTCGGATCTACTGGTGAAGTGCTACGCCATGATGTGCACATGCTAAAGAACGAAGCAATTTTGAATCTTGATTCTCTTGTCAAGATGTTTATGGAAAACTGCGAGCGGAATGGCGCTACTGTAAGACTCATGAAAGATGGGGAGGAAGTGGTCGAGTACATCGCTAAATTGTCAGAGCAAAAAGGATCAAAACACGTAATCAAGTCCAAGTCCTTGACGACCGAAGAAATCGAGCTGAATCAGAGACTTGTCGAGAAAGTGCCTTTTCTTGATGTGGTAGAGACTGATCTCGGTGAGAGGATAATCCAGCTCGCCGGCGAAAAGCCGTTTCACCTAGTGTTTCCGGCAGTGCACAAGACACAGGCAGAAATTGCCCAGCTCTTTTCAAAGGAGGTGGCGGGAACCGTTCCAGACGATCTTCAAGAAATAATGAAGGCTGTCAGGAGAGTTTTGAGGCCAACTTTCTTATCTGGCCAGATTGGGATAACTGGCGCCAATGTAGGCGTTGCCGAAACCGGCACGATTTTGGTCGAAGAAAACGAAGGGAACGCAAGGTTGGTCTCTGCAATTCCGGATGTGCACGTGGTAGTCATGGGAATGGAGAAGATAGTACGGAGCTGGGACGATGCTCTAAAACTTGCGATGGCTCATCCGGTAAGCGCAACAGGAACCCGGCTCACAAATTACGTCTCGATGATCAGCTCGAGACTAGAACTAAGTGGTCACGCCGACCGGAGTCTACATGTCTTGATTTTGGATAACGGCCGCTCAAAGATGAGCAAGGATCCCTGGTTTAAGGAAGCTTTGAACTGCATAAGGTGCGGTGCTTGTATGAATGCGTGCCCCACTTATGGTGTCGTTGGAGGTCATGTTTTCGGTTACATCTATCCCGGGCCCATTGGAATTCCCTGGACTGAAGCGGTGCACGGTCTTGAAAAGGCCTCAGAATTTGCACACCTCTGCGTCGCATGCGGTCTCTGCAAGGAGATCTGTCCCGCAGACATTGACATACCGATGATGATCGCGAAGGTAAAGGAGGAGGACGTACAGAAAAATGGTCAGCTGATTCCAAATACTGTCCTTTCCAGATCTGATGATTTTGCAAAACTAGCCAGTGCGACAGCTCCTCTCTCGAACTGGATTATCCAGTCAAGGGTTTCTCGCACGTTAACCGATAGGTTTCTCGGAATTGATAAGAAAAGGAAGTTACCAAGGTTCGAGCGTCAGACCCTCGAGAAACGGTTTTCCAAGGGAGCTAGTCAGAACATAACTGAAGCACTGGCTAAGGTTGCCTTCTTTCCAGACATTTCCGCAAACTACAATGAGCCAGATAGAGCTTTGACGGCACTGCAATTGCTGCAAAAAGCTGGCGTGGCTGTCGAGATTCCCAAAAACTTGAAGCCGAGCGGAATGCCCTATATTTCGTATGGGGATCTTGTCAAGGCAAGAAAGATTGCTTTGCATAACGTTTCGATACTCAAAGACTATGTCCAGAGAGGATACGATATTGTCTCGATGGAGCCAACAGCCGTGTACTGTCTTCGCGATTCCTACCTAAAACTCTTGGACGAATCTTCCGAAGCTCTGAACGTGTCAAAGTACTCGTTTGAATATTTCGAGTATCTTGCAAAGTACGCCAAGATTGATCCTTCTATTGGAAAGGGCAAGGTCGTTGGCGTCCACATTCCGTGCCATGAAAGAGCACTGAGCTCCAGTAAGTATGCAATAAAGCTGCTTGAGAACGCCGGCTACAAGGTCAAGGTCATAGAGACCGGAACATGCTGTGGCATGGCTGGGACATTTGGTCTCAAAAAGGGACCACTCGGATATGATCTCTCTATGGCAGTTGGAAAGCCGCTGTTCGAACTTTTCAATGAAGATACAGAGATAGAGCTGATTGCAACCGAGAGTAGCGTCTGCGCGGAGCAGCTATCAGATGGAACGAAACGGAAAGTGGTCCATCCCATTGAACTACTCACAGGTTGAACTTTTTGACAAGTAGCGTAACTCAGAGATTTTGATTACAGATAAATAACAGCGCTTTACGAGAGTATCCCGCATTGAAGTCTGAAAAAGCTCCTGTAGAAATGGCCATTGAGCGGGACGTAGGAATAAAGATGGATGACGGTCTGGTTTTGCGTGCGGATATCTACCGACCAAAGAGCGGCGGCAAAGTTCCTGCAATTATGAACATGGGTCCCTACTGCAAGGGTCTGAGATATCAAGAGGGTTACGCTGACTCTTGGGAATTCATGACCAAAACTCACCCCGAGATCCTCGAGGGCTCGACGTGCAGCTACTTAACATGGGAAACTGTTGACCCAGAGAGATGGGTTCCAGCTGGCTATGCAGTCGTGAGGATTGATTCTAGGGGTGCTGGCCGCTCGCCTGGCTACATGGATTTTTACTCTGATAGGGAGATCAGAGACTTTTACGATTGTATTGAGTGGGCTGCGGTTCAACCTTGGTGCACCGGCAAGATAGGCCTCCTCGGGATCTCTTACTATGCGATAACGCAGTGGTTAGTTGCTGCAAAACAGCCACCGCATCTAACTGCGATACTACCATGGGAAGGAGCTTGCGATCATTACAGGGACAAGACATTCCACGGTGGCATATTCTGCAATGGGTTTTTGGAGCGCTGGTATCCAATGCGCGCGCTTCCCAGGCAGCACGGAATAGGTAATAACGGACCAACAGATCCATGGCTCGGCGAACCTTGCTCGGGTCCAGAAACTCTGAGCAAGGAAGAGTTAGCAAAGAACAGGCGCGATTACATTGTGGATACTAGTAAGCACAAACTAATCGACGATTTTCACAAAGAGCGTATCGCAGATCTCTCGAAGGTAGTTGTGCCACTAATGTCTGCAGGGAATTGGGGCGGCATCGGCCTTCATAACCGCGGAAACTTTGAGGGATATTTACGATCCGCGTCGAAACAAAAATGGTTGTCCGTCCACGTAGGAAAGCACGAAGAGTACTTTTACCTCCCATACGGGCTGGATATCCAAAGGAGGTTTTTTGATCACTTCCTGAAGGGGATCGATAATGGGTTCGACAAAGAGCCGCCTGTTCAACTCACGATCAGGCATCCTGACAATAAGTTTGAGGAGAGAAAGGAAAACGAGTGGCCGATCGCGAGAACCATATGGACGAAGATGTACCTGGATACTAGCAGCAAAAGACTAGCTCGAGATCCCCCGAGCACGAAGAGTAACACTTCATTTAGAGCAGGACAGGATGAGATCGTGTTTCGTGCTCAGCCGTTCGAGAAGGAAACCGAGATAACTGGTCCGATTGCCGCAAAAATATTCATGAGCTCTACAACTAGCGATGCTGACCTTTATTTCACCTTGAGAGGATTTGCTCCAGATGGAAAGGAGGTAACGTTTCAGGGGGCTAATGAACCAAAGGCTCCGCTCTCTCAGGGATGGATACGCGCGTCGCACCGCAAACTTGATCCTAAACTCACACTCCCATACAGGCCATTTCACGCGCATGATGAGATCCAGGCGCTGACACCAGGCAAAGTGTACGCGCTCGACGTTGAGATATGGCCGACATGCATCGTGCTTCCTAAAGGCTACTGGATCGAGCTTCTTGTTGAAGGCTCCGATTTTGAGCGGCCCGGTGCACAAGGACCATTTAAGGGGTCTGGACCATTTGCTCACACCTACCCGTCGGACCACGCGCCTGGCATGTATGATGGAGTGACCAGTCTTTACAGCGGAGGAGATACGGACTCGTACCTGCTGATGCCAATAGTTCCGCCGAAGATCTAGCCCACCATGTTCATAATTTTTTAAGTATCAAACATCAAGATGTGTATTGTGATGTTTTTCGGCAGCTAAAGCTCTCTTTGTCGCGGCAGTCGACTTTCCCTTGAGCAAGAGTATCATTGATGGGAAGTAGAATGTCCGTATTATGAAGGTGTCCAGAACTAGAGATATTACGAATGCAATTCCCATCTGCTCAAGAAAGCCGAACGGAACTAATGCGAGCGAGCCCAGCGATGCAGCGAGTATTAAACCAAGCGCAGTCACCACTGAGCCAGAACCTACCATTGCCCTAGCTAGACCCTCCTCAAAACCGAATTTCTGCTGTTCCTCTCTGACCCGTGACAAGATGAATACGGTGAAGTCGTTACCAAGAGACATCAGTATAACGAATAGCACGATGGGAATTAGAAACACAAGTTCCTGACCTAGAATGTACCTCGATATGATATAGAGTAGCCCCGTAGTCCAAGTGATGCTAATGAAAACCCCACTAAGCGAAATCAATGGGTATTTGATCGAGCGGAAAGACAAACCTAGCACGATTGCAATGACGATGAGTATCAATATCTCTAGCTGAGTGTATGAAGTCGAGTAATACTTCTGAAGGTCCATCACAGAGGACGTGAGGCCGCCGACGAGAAACTGGCTAGAGTTCTGTCTGAGGTCGCTTACCAATGCTAATGCATTTTGTGAGTATGGGTCATAGCTCGTGAAAATCAAAAAGTATGCACTATTTCCATCGTTGAAGACAAACTGCGAGCTTTGCTGCGTAGGCTCTACCATGGTTCCGTTGATCATGGGGCCGACCACAGACTTGACACCCTCAACATTCAGAAAATAGTGAGCATACTGACCAAGAACCTGTTGAGCGCTAGGAGTAAGGCTTCCGTTTTTAGCTATTGCACTCTGGGTAAAGTTCACGATCACAAAGTTCGGATATATCAGATCACTTCCAAACTTCTGATTTATTGTGTTCAACGCTTGAACACTAGGAAGGTTGTTTGGAAGTCCCTCGTTGAAATTGTACGTCGTGGGAACGTTGAACCAGAAATACACAGCTGGGATTGCAATTATAAGGATCGCTCCAATAACTATGAATTTGTGTTTCTCTGAGAACTTGGTCGCTTTGTAGAACATCGATTTCTTTCCGAAGAAATTATTACTGTTTGATTCCTGTCTTCTTGAAAGTGTTCTCTTCAGAAAGAGTCTCGGACCAATGAGATTTGCGATCGCCGGGAGGAGTGTGGTAGTCATCGCAACTGTCAGAAGGATTGAGATCAAAAGCACTGGCCCCCATGATTTAAGATCTGAAACGAAGGACAACGCCCCGAGGCTTCCCGCGACAGTTATACCAGACACGACCACCGCAAAGCCTCCCTTGCTGGTTGCTTCAAGTAGTGCCTCTTGACTATCCTTTCCGCTCCTCAGCTCCTCTCTGTATCTTGAAAGGATGAAAACAAAATAATCTGTTGTAACGCCAAGCATGACTGCTGTCAGAGTGTAAGTTACGGTAAAATCCACCTTCCCCACAGCTAAACCGGTCAGATAGATAGAAACGTACCCCAGTGCTGTTGCAAGTGAAACAAAAAGCAGAGCCAAGATGGGAGTCAGAAAAGATGCTAGGACTATCGCAACAGCTATTGCAAGGAAGATGAAAGTAAATGCGAATACAAATCCCGAGCTCGAAGATAGTTTCTGAGTGTCGTACGCGATCGCTCCCTGACCAGTAACCTGCGCACTGTTTCCAAAATATTGCTCAGCCAATGTCCTGAATTCTGCTGTTTCGTTTTGGGCTGGATAGAAGTTGTTGGGTCCCCGATAGTTTTCTGATACGTTAAGATTGATAGTGATCAGGTAAGTCGAATTATCTGGGCTCATTGCGGTCTGAGTAAGGAAGTTCGGGGCACCTAGAAGTCCATATTTTAAAACGTAATACTTGCCTGGATCTTGTGCTCCGTAGAGTGCTGCATCAAGTACTTCCATAGTAACTGGGTGTCCGAAATGCTCTGTGAGCAATCCCGCGACAGTCTGCATCGAGTTGGATTTATAATTCGTTACGTTGTATCCAGTAGTTCCTATTACTGCAAATACAAGCTGATTGCTCTTGCTAAAGAACGCTATCGCAGCTCCTTGCGTTGCATTTTGTACTCTCTGTGGTCCACCAGACGCACTTTGGTAACTGAACGACTCGTTTAGAGCATTGATGAAGATTGATTCATATGTGTTGGAATGGTTATAGCCAGCCACCGAGGCCGTGAGTGCTATTGAATTTTGGCTGTACCCATTCTGAGACCAGTTACCTAGAAATGCTGCGGGAAATGAATATACTTGAGCTGAAATTGTGGTAAAATTCTCATAAAATCCTCTAATAGTTGAGGTTTGGTTTGGGGTGAGTACTTTGTCTAGAAAATTAGCATAGGCAGAGAAAGCAGAGTTTGAGCTGGAGTAATATGGCAGTTTCATAGAATTGATCGATTCCTGAAATGCAAGCGTATCATTTGCAACCTTGGCAGGAGACGTTCCCGCACCTGGCTGCACGACAACTATCAGAGACGAGTTCTGCTGCGAAACTTGCGAAAGTAGGTCTTGAGCTTTTGCAGATTCGCTACTTGAAAGTGAGTTTGAGCTGATCGAGTAACTGATGTAATGAGAGTAGTTTAATATAAGTGGCATTAGTGCCAGAAATATTAGTGCCCAGACTACCACGACTATCTTCTTCCTTCGAATCACAGTTTGTGCTAACTTCATTCCTCGAATCATCGCCTCTAAAATTCAGGCAATCCGTTTACATCCTGCAAGTCAATGATTATTTCGTTCTTCTTGATCAAGGGAAATGCGAACGGAGGATCGTATTGTGCCACCTTGTACCCGGGTTTTGCTTTGATATTGTCCCGCGTGAGCATTTGCCTCAATAGCTGATGATTATGAAATACTCTTTTCTCTGTTGCATATCCAGAAAATTTGATTATAGCTGTAGTGTATCTTTTTACTTGTGATATCTTAACTCGAGCATCTCTTGGAACTGGCAAAGTCTCCAAAGTGGATTTTGAAGGCATCACGAAAGAAATCACGGCCCACAACGCAATTGCTCCGCCAATGAAGCAAGCGAGAATCACACCATTCATAATCGCCGACATTCTATGTTTCTAGGATACGTATAGGGGAAGCAGATATTAATCACGTTGTTAGTTAGTAATATGACTTACATTCATGTTGCCACGCGTCGGATGTAGGTCAAACTAGATCAACAGGAGATTGTAGTGAAATTTGAGCGAGGCCTTTGATGAGCAAGCTATTTCATTGAACAACTTTCTAACTCAGTTTGGATTGTCCAAAGATGAAGCATCTCTCTTCGTGTTGCTATCACGTGTTAACAAGAAGAAGACGACCTGGCTGAAAGGATCTGAGATAAGCAAATTATCAAAGAAGGGAAGAGTGAGAACGTATCAGATACTCCAAAAATTACTCACACTAGGTCTTGTCAGCGTTGACTTGTCCAGACCCAAGAAATATTCCACAGTCTCTCCGCAGGTGGCTCTCCGTCGCCTTTTGTCCATACAGGAATCGAAGCTCACAGAATTGAGTCATCTAGAGAGCGAAGCCATTGAATCACTACGGAACTTGAATCCGCTTGACGCTGAATCAGCCAAAGGTGAGGAAGTAGGTAAGGCGAAGTCCTTGGTTGCTTTGCTCCAAGGACTTGCGAATATTCAAATCGCTTTAAGAGAGATACTCTCAGGCGCCGAAGTATACATTTCAATTAACGACGAGTCGGTAGAGCACGTATTCACTGTGCTTAGCTTCATCTCTGAAAGACCCAAGTCAGCTCGCGTCATCTTCTCTACTTCGAAGAGCTTTTTCCCTAAACATTACTTACCTCTCTCAAAAGACGTAGAGTTGTTCTGGCGCCAAGGTGGCTCTCCCACATTCATTGTAGCTGATGATGTCACCATGTTTCTGTTCTATTCGAAAACCGGCGTTCGAAAGAAACTTCTATCTCCGGAAATGACCGTCAATACCGCTTCACAGCTTTCTCTGGTGAATAGTGAAACCTACGCGAATCAAATGAGGAGCGTATTCGAGCTGATGCTAAAGAGCTCGAGCAAGGTGGGAACGAAGTGATAGAAGATCTTTCTGCAAACGTTGACCAATATCTTGGATTTGTCCTAAAGAAGCAACGGGAAGAGGCTCTCGCACTTCTACGAAGTCTAGCGGATTCAAAGGAATTTGCATTGATTCAACTCTTCCAGATTCTGGCAAGAGCCCAGCAAGAAGTCGGATCTTTGTGGGCAAAGCGCACCATAACCGTAGCAGATGAGCACTACACTACAGATGTTACGCAAGAAGCGATTGAAATGTTAGCAAGCAAACTTAAGAGTTTCCACCGAGAAAGTACTGGATCAGCACTCTTGGCCAATTTTGTTGATGGTGAGTATCACACAGTTGGACTCAAGATGTTTTCTGAGCTGCTGAAAGCGGACGGGTGGAATATCGAATTGTTTACAACATCCTTGCACGTTGCGAATCTTTTCAATTTCCTAGAGCGCGCAGGGAAGAGGTTTGACCTAGTTTGCTGCTCAGTCACTATGGAATTCAACTTGGAAGAATTACGCAGTATATTGAAGATCCTCAGAACTAACATTCATACGAAGGATACAATAGTGTTAGTAGGAAGTCAGCTATTCCAAGACAAGCACTTTAGAGATAGAATGATCGATGAAGAAACACACGAGTCGCTAGCGAATTTCCTTGCAAGGGGTTTTGATGACGGCATGGAATTTGTTCGAAGTATAAAATAAAGAATGAATACGGATGTTATCTACACTTTAAGTTGCAGTGTAAGTTAGATTGATAACTTTCACTCGAGATATAACTCGTTTTTACTACACATTAAGACATGAACAACATAGTAGAAACCGCGGTTTCCGCAGGTTCTTTCCAAACACTCGTGACAGCAGTCAAAGCAGCAGGTCTCGTGGATGCTTTGAGCGGCCCAGGACCTTTCACAGTCTTTGCTCCCAACGACGAAGCATTCGCAAAGCTTCCAGCAGGTACGGTGGAATCCTTGCTTAAGGACATAACGAAACTTCGAAGCATACTCACCTACCACGTCGTATCTGGAAGTGTTTCTTCTTCTGAAGTCCAGAGACTCACAACTGGTGGGCAGACTCCAAGCGTGAACACTCTTCAGGGTTCTCCTGTGAAGCTGAAGATGAACGGCATGTTCAACAAGTCAGCATATGTGAATGACGCAAAAGTCATTTCAGCTGATGTAAGGGCGAGCAACGGAATCATTCACGTCATCGACAGAGTAATTCTGCCACCGCAGTAACACAATTCCAAGACATCTTAGTAGTAGACCTGCATCAGTCTGCTACTTCCCCCTTTTTTGGAACTAATCTAATTCTTTCAAACCTTTGAGCTCTAGACCATATTTAGCACATTTTCAAATGGTGTCGGCAAAAACTTGGCACATGAGACTGAGCTATCTAAGCACAGTTGGTCTAATCAGCGTAAAGGAGCGTAGAGGCATAGCACATCGTAGTCGAGCAACTAGAGTTCAATGAGTACCTCAAGGTGTGAGAGCTAAAGCTTTGCGCAGACTCCAGAGTAATCCGCGCTAGGCAAACATTCTATAATCCAGTCAAGAGTAGTTTTTCAGGAATTTGAAACTCGTCTTCCTTTCAGACATACATGGAAACTACTTGGCCCTTCAAAAGGTCCTGAAAGATATTGGTGATGTAAATCAATCAATTGTCTGTTTGGGCGACGTAGCTTGGGGTGGGCCGCATCCGTCCGAGGTGATAGCTACGCTCCGAAAACTAGCTTGTCCTGTCGTTATGGGCAACACAGACGAAGTATTGATAGGAACACGTAAGGAGAATTCCAAGCGCCCTGATGCTGCAAAGATGAGGATGATAGGCGAATGGTGCAAGAGCGTACTTTCCTCTTCTGACAGAGCGTTCATCAAGAACTTCAAGTCAATTGTCAAGGTGAATCTCGGTGACGAGCAGATACTCTGCTATCACGGTTCACCTAGGTCGAATATAGAAGGGATTTTGGCGCTCACTGATGATAAGAAACTTGGAAGGATTATTGTTGGACGTACAGAGCGATTCTTTGCGGGCGGGCATACTCACATACAGATGGTAAGAAGGTATAGGGATAAAATGATCCTCAATCCTGGCAGTGTTGGACTACCATTTGAGGTGGCTGGAAAGAAGGGCGCAAGGAACCCTACTTGGGCAGAGTATGCGACAATTCATTACGAAAGCGGAAATCTCGACGTAAGCCTAAAACGCGTAGATTATGATATCATGGAACTCAAAGAATCAGTCTACAAAAGTGAAATTCCACATAAGGACTGGTGGATTAGAGACTGGAAGTGAATAGCGATGAACGGTACTGAACAGACAGTTGTGATCATCGCCGCTATTGTAATCATAGCCATTCCGTTCTTAGTGTACTGGTTCAGGAGTTTTAGGCAATGGAGTATCTAGAACAACATTCAACGAATAAGTTCTTCATCAAAGATGAGTGTATTGATCTTCGGAGAGCATATCATCGCTGATCTCTCTGGATTCCTAGCGCTCATACTCATTGTAGCGACTGCCGTACTTATGTTTGCTAGAAAGCGGTTCTCGAAGAGCCCAAACCGAGGTCTCATTAACAAGATTCACATCGCGGTCGCGTTTCTAGGAGGTGTATTTTTAGTAATACATGCAGAGTATTTCATCAGGGCGCCAATAACGAACTTTGGGGTCCTGACAGGCTACGTTTCCACCGGAGTCGCGCTTATTGTGTGGTTCACAGGCTTTTCCTTCCTCGAGAGGCTTAGGTACTCCCTTTTGTACCACGGCTCGCTATCGTTGTTTGCAATTGCGTTGATGGTGGTCCATTCCGTAAACCTCGGGTTCAGCATTCCACTCTACATTTCCGAAGTTCTTCTTGCTATTACGGCAACAGCTCTCATTGTAAGGGCAGCTCAGCACTTGCTTAGGTTTAGGTGAATTACAAGTGCAAAGAGGCGAGCTGATATGGAGAATAACGTCGTCGGCTGCGTTCATGGTCGCTGCTTTAATTGCGATGTTTCTTCTTATTAGAATGCTGGGCATGTGAATTTACGTGTCAAACAAGTCAAAACTGAAAGAGGTATCTGCTAGAAGCTCTTCAATTGCCCGAATGATAACGTGGCTTGACGGTTATGCGGAATTTCACATAGTAGATCCTACAAGGATAGAAAGGTTGCTAAAATCCCATGGGAACCCGGACCTTGATCAAACTTGGAAGAACATTAAGGATGATGTTACGACAATAACAGACCTGCCAGCAACTTCCGATCAAGTAAAGAAATATTCAAGAATATCGTCGTATGCCCGCCTTACTTCCATCGTCATGACTCTTATATCGTTTGCATTCATCGAGATTTATTTCTTCCACTCCGGACTGAAGAATGTCATCAACCCAATATTAGCACTCGGCCTAATCATCGGAGCCTTGTACACTTCCCTGATGGTAAATGTGATTGCCAGTAGAAGGATGAATTCTGTGATAAGGATACTCTACGAAAAGCACTCGGGCGAACTCTCGAAAAGCAGAAACCGCATAAGGCAATCAACGCAAACCCTCATTGACAGACTCCAGCGAGGCGTCGCCTCGCATGACCTGGATCCGTCAAGATTCAAATTCGAGCTCTTCTACACAAAATACAACAACGTGAACTTACTTGAGCAAAAAGGATCTAGATACTCGGCTGTTGTTAGAGCAAAGAGCACCAAGAAGGAGTAGGTCATTCTTCCTTTATGAGACCGGCCCTCTTTAGTATCGACTCCCAATCAATCTTGTAAAGAACGACGCCAAGCACGATGAAGAACAAAGAGAACAGGACTGAGAGATCAAAAGCAGAGAGGCCTACGAAGCGTTTCGTGACATCCACTATTCCGAGTATTCCAGCTAGCTCTAGTGAAATTTCAAACGCACTCTTCGCGAGTTTTGCGATAAAAGTCACGCCAAGCATTGGCGCGAGACTCGCCCTGTTTGCCCCGGCGCCAATGTACACGTAATCATCCAGAGGTAGAAGCGGAATGAACGCCGTTATGAAAAGCGCTACATAGAAAGACCTCATACGCAGCCATTCATGAAACAGTCGAATGTTCTTGTTCTTCGTTAATTCGCGCCTGAATCCGAACGCACCGGTGTACATGACTATCTTTGCGAGTGTGGCACCCACTGCAGTAACTACGACGAACAACATGAAACTTCCGAAACTGTAGCCATTAGAAATCAACTCAGTCGTAGCTATGAGAGTGTACGAGGCTCCAAAGAAAGGCGTGGCGTTTGCTGCCAAGGTGATCCCAAACAGCGTCGCAAGCAGTAGCAGTGAATCAGAAGCCAATTTTAGCGCGCCCAAGCAATTGTGTCAGTTTATCCTAACTGGAATGCAATACATGACGTTCTCTTCATTGTAAAATACCGTTGATTAATTTGACTACTGTAGAGTACTTTCGCCATTTGTTTCATCGTCGCGCTCTATCGCCTTAGAGACCGTTTCTATCTGTTTTCCGTTGATCGGTCTGTTAGTCGCGTAAATGGTCAGACGACCTTTCCGCCCACAATCGAGGCATTCAAACTTCGGCAGGGTCATGGCCACGTGACCCGAGGTATCGCCTTGCATACTATCAACTCGCTGAAGCCTAGTGCTTTTGCAGTGCGGGCAGACCCTCACATCAACGTACTTTCCCCGTTTCTTAAGCTCCTCAAGATTCTTTGTGAGCTCATCTATTTTCATCTGCGGGAAAAACTGATTATTTTGTTCAACTTAATGTTGTCTTTTCCGGGCCTTCTAGAGCAAGATTCAGAATCTGTACCTACACAAAGAAGGGTTAAACTAGGGTTTGCGTTGATGCTTGCGTCGTTCTAGATGAACTTTGGAATCAGCCCCGAAGTGAGATACATCTTCGTCTTGGCCTTGCTCCTCCTTCTGCGGCCAGTTACAGCGATCTCTTATACGTTCACGCTGATGCGCCAACCACCGTTCCTGTCGAAAATGGTCCTAATGTGATTTTGTTTGATCCCGTAAACGGAGATCTGTATGTGGTAGATTTTGAATTAGGCAACGTGACTGTACTAAGTGGAACTAACAATTCCGTTGTGGCTAGCATAAACCTTCATCTGTTAAGGTCACCTTGGGAGACTGCCTTAAATCCGTCAAATAACTGTGTCGGTCTTGAACGCGAGCTCTAACGAGCTTGTGACGACCGTGCCGGTTGGAAAAAGTCCAAACTATCGCGGTAAACACGTGAGTCCGTAAGGCGTTGTTTTCGATCCAAAGAATGGGTATTTCTACGTGACCGCCTGTTTCAGTCATTGATGGAAACAATGACACTTTGCTAGGATACTTACCAGCAGGCAATGAACCAAATGAACTTGCATTGGACAATCTTAACTCTAACCTTTACGTGATGAATTTGTGGAGGTGGCACGCTGACAGTGATACCAACAGATAATGTTACCATTCAGCCTCCAACTACTCTACTTCCACTTCAACAAGATCGAGCGAATCAGTTTCGAGCGCAACGAACGCATCATCTAGTAGCACCATTTCAACCCCGCTTACTTCGAGCAGTGTTTTGTCTCAAAGCTCCATAAGTAACAATTTCGACGAGATGATTTTCGTTTATGTTGCGATCATCGTACTAATCTCAGCTGTAGCTGGAATCTTTGTGCTTAGAAGACGCACTATCTGAAGCAATAGATTTTGTGCAATTGTACTATCCGAATCTTGCGCGTGCTAATCTAAATATACGATCCCTGTTTCGACAAGAATTTCATGAGCGCAAGAGTTCAGTTCGACCAAAAATTACGCCAGGAACTTGGCTCAATTGTAGGCGAAGATTATGTTATAGATGACATTCGTAGGCTTGAGCCATACACGCACGACAGCAGCCCGTTTCCACCGGTTGCTGCCTGTATGACGCTTAGACCTTCCTCTGCCGAGGAAATTTCGACCATCTTGCGGCTTGCAAATGATCGCAAGTTCAGCGTTAGTGTAAGAGGGCTGGGGCTTTCCATGACTGGAAGGTCGTCGCTAGACCCACTAAGAACAGTCGTGATAGACACCACGAGGCTGAACAAGATTCACGAGATCGATGAGGGAAACATGGTAGCTCGATTGGGGTGCGGAGCCGTAATGGGAGATATCGAGCGGGAGCTTGGGAAAAGAGGGCTGTACATCCACACCGTGACTGTGCCGCTGGACTATGTGACGCTCGGTGGAGTGCTAAGTGGAGTAGTTGGTGGCGGATTACCGCCAAGAAGACCTATCTACGGCACTGGAATAAACTTCGTACTTGGACTTCGAATCGTGCTACCACAAGGGAATATCATGTCCACTGGAGCTGGCGGTTCCAATGTTTGCCAGAAGGTCGACTATATCAAGGGCGGCAATGGGCCCGATGTTTTAGGGCTGTTCATAGGAGATGGTGGTATATACGGCGTGAAGGTTGAAGCAACTCTTCAGATGTTTCCGGAGCCGGTGCAAAAGCAAGGAGGGATTCGGATTTTTAAGAACTTTAGAGATATGTGGAAGACGCTCTTGAAACTGATGATGTTGGAGCCGCTGCCTTTTTCACGGCTTCGAATTATTGACAGAGGTATAGATTATTCGATGGAGTACGTAGTGGAGACTTCGGTGCGTGAAATGCTTCTTGCGTCTGCAGATACTGTCTCAAGGATTGCAATGGAGTGTGGTGGGACCGAAGGCACAGAGGAAGAGAAGGAAATTGCGACGAAGTTACCCGAGACTTCAGAGATGAGAAGTGAAAAGTTTGTGAAGCATCCGAGATACTACGTGTCATTCATATGCGAGAGAGGTGGATTTCCTTCGATCTTCAAGGAGGTTAAGGATCTGATCCTTGGAGAGATTTTGAAAAAGGCTCTGGACAAATCTGGAGCAGAAGTAAGGATTGCCTTCCAGCCGACATTGAGGAATTCGATGTTTTGCACGTTCAACATTCAATTTAATCCTGATAATGAAGATAACAGGTCTGGAATCCTTGCGTTGGGTAATCTAGCTTACGAGAAGGTGATCGAACTGGGCGGATCTCCTCAGCCTCATCAAGGATTTGGAGCTGACCTGATGTCACGTTATTGGTCCAAGGAATATCTCGAGGTAATGTGTAGGATAAAGCGGGTGTTAGACCCCAACCTTGTGTTGAATTCATCAGTTTGGAATCTAGATTAGATGCTCATTCGTCCAGCGCGAAAAGTTCCGTAGCTCGCTGCTTTAATTTAGAGAGGGCTTCGCGGCGCGTCCTGCTCGTTTCATGTGAGAGATCTGTTGCAACGAGAGTTACAAATTCTTCCGGGCTATGGCTTCTTCGTGCAAAGTCTATTGCCTGTTCTTTGAGATACTTGTACGAGACGTTCTCGTTTGGCATGTCAGGAACCAGTAGTGAGACTACCATGTTTGGATTGCTGAACAGGTTAGAATCGGGCATTTTTCCTAATGTCACTATACTGTAGAGTCCATTTCTTGTTTACTGTTTGGAGAAGCTGCCTATCAATTTGGGTTTCAATAATCTTGACAAGGTCGTCCTTCTTTATATTCACGCTCTTTGTGAGTAGCCCTATGTTAAAATTGATAAACTCATTCCCAAGGACGAATTGATCAAGGTATGCATCTAGACTAAACAGCCAGCCTGTTGGATGCACCGATCCGGCCTCGCAGCACTTGGTGGCTCTCTGCATCTCCCATTGATCGGACCTGATTGGTGTTTGTATTGTAACGGTTTCCTATATCTTTCTAGTTCCAGGCGGCTATGATTTTCTCCATGAAATATCGAAAGCACCTCTACTCGAGCAAAAACTCATATCACGTGCGTAATCAAAGGAGATTCCATGCCGTTTGATCAGAAGCTCAAACAGTTACTGGAAAAGCGACCGCCAAAACCCACAATGCTTACCAAGGAATCTGTCCGCGAGTACCAGCATCTTGTAATAGATGGTAGGCCCAAGAGTCCTCCGCAACCCGTAGAGATTCGTGACGAAACAGTCAACAGCATACCAATCAGAATCCACTACCCAAAGAAAAACGTGAAGCTTCCAGCCATGCTCTGGTTTCACGGCGGCGGCTGGGTTTCAGGAGATCTGACGGATGACGACAGCATCTGTGGCGAGATTGCGAGCAGGGTAGGTTGCATCGTAATCTCCGTTGGTTACAGACTTGCACCAGAGCATAAATTCCCCCAACCATTAGAGGATTGTTTTACGGTACTGAACTGGGCATCTAGCAATAGCAGCATAGATAAAGAGCGTTTGGGTGTTTCAGGCAGCAGCGCCGGCGGAAACCTGGCAGCAGCGCTTGCTTTGCTCTCGCGCGACAGGAAAGGACCGAAGATTAAGTTCCAGCTACTTGTATGTGGAGCATTTGACTATAATCCTAACACGACTTCATATAAAGAGAACGCAACAGGTTATGGTCTCGAAGCTACTCAGATGATCTGGTATTGGAAGCAGTACCTCCGCAACGAAAGTGACAGAACGGATCCGTCCGCCGCACCACTTCAATCTAGAGACCTGAGCGGACTGCCGCCTGCTCTAATCATTGGCGCAGAGTACGACATTCTTCGTGATGAAGCAAGAGCGTATGCAAAGAGACTATCTGAGGCAAATGTCAATGCGCAGTACAACGAGTACAGCGGAATGGGCCATTCCTTCGTGAGCATGCGATCATCTCTAGATCAGGGAAAGCTCGCGATGAATAAGATAGTTGACACTTTACGAACCTCGCTTTAACGCATTTATACGCTAGAGCTCGGTTTCTCAATTCATGAGCAGTACAAAAATAGCAAGACTGACGCCATACGCTCAAGGTCAGCAACCCGAAGAAGTGGTGCATGTCTCGTCGTTCGCAATCATAAAAAATGGAAACAAATTACTCCTCGTAAAGAGAATCCGACCAGAGTTCACCGCAGGAAAGTGGACCTTCCCCTCTTCCCTCATCAATATAGGAGAGCATCCCGAGCAAGCGATAAAGAGAGTGATTAAGGAGCAAGTTGGTGCCGAGGCAAAAAACGTGAAGCTCTTAGAAGTTCAGTCGTACGGCGACAAGCACTGGGATCTCTGCTTTGTCTACAGAGCCGATATCGACTCTATTGGAAAACTCTCGCAGGACATAGAGAAGGCCGAGTACTTTGATAGGGGTAGTCTCCCGCCAGAGTTCAGAGGAGATCATCTGGAGATACTCCAAAGTCTAGGCTCCAAAGTCTAGGGGCAAAGAGATACAGAGTGCGGACCCTCGGCCTTATGATATTCAAGTGATCAACTACGTTTCTGAAAAAGGAGGCAAAGTTTTCGAGCAGGGAATCAGAACACGGTTCACAATGCCAAAGACCTCTGCCTGGAGACAGCTCAAGAGGTTGGAGCGTTTGGAGTACCTCAAGATCTATAAAATCGACTCGCGAAACCAGGTAGAGTTGCTAAGAAAAAGGGAGTCAACTTGAAGCAATTTGCAGCTCTTGGTTTGCCTGTGCCAAGAGAGAAACCCATTCGAGATTTGTAAATCTCCAAACATCATAAGCGCACTTGAAGCATCCATATGTGCAGATGCGAATGCAATAGATCGCAACTGCAGGTCAGCTGAGATTACTGCGGAAGAATACGTTAGCGCACTTTGGGTGGAAGATGCCTGCACTTTTAATGCATCTGCAGATGCTGAGAGTGTTTGAACTGAGCTTCCAAGCCCTAAAACGCTCGTTGAAGTTATTGCGTTCATATCTGACACAAAACTCGTTGACTGTTGCGAAATCGTCTGCACTGATTTTAGAGCTTCATTCACCGTCGCAAGTGACGTCGCGTTTAGTAATGTGGCTTCAGAGGTGTAGATTTCCCGAAGTGATGTTGATTCGTACTTGGTTGTAGATGCCGCTCTGGACGTCGGCCGATGCGATCGTCTGGCTCAAATTTGCAGAACTCATCAGGTTCATCGTTCCCTGCGCGTTCATCTGTACCCATCCGTCCGACGAATCCGCTGCGTTATGGATTGCGATTCCATTGTAGGTGACTATTGCACTTGATACTCCCGACGCTGCAATTGGTGGATCAGTCATTTGCATTGCAAGCTAGCCCTGCCCTGAACTGGTAGATGTGGTCGTGGGATTGCTTGTCTGAGTTGTCTGACTTGTTATGCTGAGAGTATCTTGATGTCTAACTATGCATTTGCATCGTAAAGTAACCGCCAACGGCCGCGAAGCCGATGATTGCAATTACAACGATGCCTATTGCCGCAGCATATGCTGATTTCATGATAGCCTGTAGCAATAGCATTGACCAAAAGGAACCCCGTGGAACCATCATTCCCGCACGAACTGGAACGCCGTTCCAATAACCGTCTTCCTCGTTTCCTGCTGAGAGCCTTCCCAAGGACAGGAATGCCGTGCATAAGAGAGCTGGCACCGAGAAAAGCGGCGTTGTTTCTATAAAGCGTCAGCAGGAGGAGACATAGATAGTACTGAAAGAGCCCAAAGGGCCACTCTTTAGGTCCAAATGACCCTAACGTCGCGCCTCAATAAGCACTTATCAACTCTCTCGCCGCAAGCTCTCCCGCATGAAGTTTTCCCCGTCCAACATATTCTCCGATTTTGAGGGCACCTTCGTCCTGCCAGAGATCTCGTACAAAGAGTGGGTACTCCCGAGAGTCGAGGACAAGCCCAAGTTCGAAACAGAATGGGGAAAAAGGCTGGAGCAGGCGAAAAATGAACGAACCATGCAGGCCTGGGAGCACTACCTTGACCTGTACTCCGGGTTGTTCACCCTGCAGGATTTCAAAGACATCTCCGCAAAGTACTCTTTGAACAAGATCTTCGCGTCCTGGTGCGCGAGATTCCTAAAGGCGCACAGCTACGAAGCGGCAAACCTCACCATAGTGACAAGAGGATTTGCTCCAATCACTAGGCACTTTTTCGAGAGGCAAGATACTAAAAAAGCTCTTGGCGCGCTAAAGATATCCTTGAGGGGCATAATTGGTTCCGAGCCCTTCATAGACAAGCGGGGCGTGATGAAGGGGCTAAAGTCTGCTGTATATCTGAAGAAGAAATTCATCAAGGACGGTCATGTCATGCTGGGTGACGAAGGCGAGGAAACAGAGTTCGCAAATTATCCCTACTTTGTAAACTTGGCAAAATGGGGATCAAGCGACAAGGAATAGTCCCTAGCAGACCGACTATTATCCCGATGAATCCAAAACCGGCGCCAAGCTTTTCCCAGTCTTTGTGCATAGAAAGCTCACTTGTCTGGAGCGTTATGCAGTGGAGAAGGATGAGACTTTTTCGTCCCGCTGACCCGATAGTAAATCCTGCTTTTCCGCTTCGCAAGTATGTCGGGATGCAATGCTATAAAAGTTACTGTAAGATTACCGTAACTTCTGTGGATACTCTGTGTAAAGTGAAAGGCATAAACCCCTACAAATTTGAGAAGTGACAGCATTCCCAGTTGGTAATCAACCTAAAGAAATTTCAAGCAACAGCGCGAAGGAAATTACAGCTTAAGGGTCCGTTAAAATGGAGCCCCATAGCGAAGGATAAACAAGTGATTCTGGGCAAGGGATACCTCAATACAAGATCTAGCGGAACCTCTCACGTAATCATGTACTCTGACGTGTCCTTACTTGATGAAGTGGACGTGTACCACGAACTCTGCAAGGCAAAACTCTACGAGCTGGGATTTTCACCAATAGAAACCGCTGCCCTGAATGTGATGCGCGATTGTACTAAGGACGACCCGACGTACATACGCGATGCAAATTCTGCTGTAACTATCGTTTTGGAAACTTTTGCAAACATGATTTTATTCTCTTTCTTCCAGACTGAATCGGAAGCAGTGCGGGAACGAATGTCGCTTCGTTTCCAATCTAGTGATGCTCTAACAAACCTACACACCCAGATGGGATTTTGGGGTACAGGAGGAATCTCGTATCATCTCGCGGCTTCGCTCAGCTCCAACGTGCCCTTTCCCAGAAGACCTGTAGAGAAAGCAATCGAACGGGCTTCCGGCGGCCAAGAAATTCTGAAAGAGTACGACGTGATTAACTCATTGCTCCAAGAGCTCCCCAAACTTAACTTCAATGGGCTTGAGCGGATTTCTGAGCAAGATGGAATGCAAATAATAGATGTTATCGTGCGATTATTCTCCGCAAAAACCGGGCTCGAATGCTAGATGGCGGTTCAGCCCCTCAAACAGACTGCGAGGAGGATTTTTGGTGGGCTGTACGTCACGTATGACTGGGTGGTGGACTATTTTACGCTCTTTCAGGATAGTTACTGGAAGCGCTGGTTGATCGGAGAAGCAAGGGTTTCTACTGAAGATATCACTCTTGACATAGGTTGCGGCACTGGAGTGCTCGAGGAGAAATTTATTCCATATGCAAGCGTCGTTGGTGTTGACTTGAGCAACGAAATGATCGCTATTGCGAGGTCAAAGCAAATTGCAAGTTTGGCTCTTGTTTGGGGAGATGCTGAAAAGTTGCCGTTTGCTTCAAGTTCTTTCGACAAAGTGTTGTCCTGCTACGCAGTAAAGTACTGTAATCTGGACAAGTTAGTAGAGCAGATATATCGTGTCCTAAAGCCCGGCGGTCGTCTCGTTCTTTACGACTTCGCAAGACCTCGTGGATTATTTGGGCCGCTTCACTTTTTCTATATCTACGGAATTTTCAGGCTGTTGGGTGTGCTTACGAGAAGATTGGACCGCGGTATGTCAATCACATTTAGCGAGCTTCCAGGCATAATATCAAGAACGCACTGGTATGAGGATCTCGGAACAATCCTAGTAAATAAGGGATTTCAGGATCTTTCTACTCGATTTCTCTCCGGTGGCGGTGTCGCGATTTTCTGGGCGACGAAACCGCGATAGGTCAATACTTTTCTTTTAGTGCCTTGAAGGTTTCAAAGACGAATATTACGATAGCGAGAACATTGACGAGCATAGCGAATATGTAGACCCCTGATAATGCAGTAGGTCTAAAGAACAATATCATAATGAAAAGTGTGGCAATGAAGAGAGTGAGATAGGTCGTCTGGAAGGGGATAACTGATCTTCTTATCCTAATCATATTCTCAAATATGATCTTGTCAACTATGTATCCGCCGGCTTCCTCTCTCGCAAGGCCCTGCTCCACAAGCTTCCTGATGTGATAGTGAGCTAGAGATGGCGAACTAAGTGAAAGGCCGTTCTGCACTTCGTGCACGCCGACTGGCCTACCTTGTTTGTAAAGAAACCGGTAAACTCGAAGTGTAGTAGCGTTCAATGTATCCTTTGCTATGTGGATAGTTCGCTTATATTATTTCAGTTATACAAAATTAGGATTCATACCAGGGATCCACCGGAATAGTCAAAGCTTTGCGTGAGGACGACCGCAGCAACCGTTCTAAAAATAGAATGACCCTCCTAAGTGACTTTCAAAAAATAGAGTCGTATTAACAGTGCATTTGAGTAAAAAATGTCAGAATACAGAGGTAAAATCTTTCCCGGTGCTGTGCTTGCTGTGATCATGGCCACAGGTTTAGCAGGGGCAACTGTTCTAGTAACTCCACCATTGGATTGAAAGCAATAGGAATTCACGGTAACTTCACGGCACAGACTGCAGGTTGCACCTCGATCAGCACGGGCCAACAGGACAATGCCGGATTCGACCACTATTCGGGTTGTTGTAACATCTATGGTATGAACGACTTTGTGTTCTTCCCGAACTCGACCATAACAACCCAGTCTTCCGGCTGTTCAACGGGAACAATGCAACTTTTCAATATGGCTGCAGCTCTCGACCAGATCATCAAGACGGTCTGCATTCCGTAGACCACTTAAGCATCGCTTCAGGGCAGTGTGTCATTCTCACCTTCTCTAGCACAATCACGGTTGGAAATGGGATAGTGATTCTCCCTTCTACTTTTGCAGGACAGCAATATACTGTCCAAGTTTTGCAACAAACAGCGCTGAAACAATGCTAAACTGCACATTACCAGCCACCGCAATCAGTTGCACACCAGTTCATAACAACTTCGGCTATGAAGGCGGGCGCTAGCGTTGTTGGATATATTTCTGGTGCAATCTTGGAATCATTTCGGAAACTCCTCAAATAGTTTGGTAAAATTTGCTAGATACAAGGAGCAAATAAGGTGGAAATAAATTGAGCAGAAACACCCAATTAATCCAAGACAACGTGTTTGAAGCACCAAGTCAGAGCAAACGTGGCCTTGCTTCAGCCTCAGAGGAAACTAGAGAGCGCGTTGCGAAGTCAGGCGGTACTGCTCAACATGCGATCAGAGGATTGCAAGGCTCATCCCCAGAACTAAGAAAAGCTGTTGCTAGAAAGGGCGGACTTGCAAGAGGGGCCCAGCGACGCAGAATGAAACAGCAGAGACCGGAAGAGCAAGAATTCTCAATATAAAAGAAAGCCCTCCTATCTTCAGCTGACTTTATTTTCCTATGCTCATCTCTGATGGTGAGATGCGCTTTTTCAGTTCTAAGAGCAAACTTTCGAAAGATGCGTACTCTCTAGGATTTTCTGAACATTTCGAGTGGCGTGTAGCAATGGGCAAGGAAAGCGTTGCACAAGCAGACTGGATCATGAACAACGGCATATCATTCTTGGAGAGAGTCTACTCCGTTTACAAAAACGATATTCTGAGGTTGGGCGACGCAAAGAATCTACCGATACATGTTGTAATAAAACCCAGTTACGAGTGTCAGGGTGGCATAAGTGGAGTTACTGGAAACGGCGAGCTGAGCTATTGTGCAGGAAAGTGGGATACAAACGAGTTCTGTCACGGTATTCTTGCCCATGAGTTGTGCAATCTTTTCACCGGAGAACTTGTTAGCCCAGGGTGGCCCGAAACTTGGTGGGCAAACCATCGATCCCCGTTTCCAACTGTGATCGCAAACGAGGCACTGCGGAAACTGATTCCTGAGTATTATAGGAGGTGGGGTGACTACAACGATCCGCTTGTCCTGATGTTCGACAGCATCTACAGGGAATACCCCGGAGTTTTTCCAAGGATGTTTCAGAAGATGAGGGAACTAAGAGTAAGTCTGGCCAGATACGCTGAGCCCGATTTGAGTCATGTTGTTTATTACTTCATGTTCTATGCTGCTGGCAAGAATACGGTCTCGAACTATTTCGTTTCTCCCCCGATGCCGCCGGTGAACCCGACTAAGATTTCCGAGTATGAAACGAAATTTAGTCTGGGCGTTGTATGATTTTATCTCTGTTGCATCTAAACACAGAGACAAGGCAGTTGTAAGCTTGGAAGGACTATCACTGTTGCGGAATTGTTCAAACTGTAGTATGGTTCCACGTTTCTCAAAAAAATGGATCATTCAACCGTCGGGGGTGTGTTTGTTCATTTGGATGTTCTCGGCCATGCCCGCCCAGAATAATCTTAAGTCCCATTATCAATCCACAGAACAGAGGAAAGCCAAGTATTGCAAGGAAAGGTGGTATTGAAGCGATTTGCGAGATGACTACTGCTAGTTTTACGGTCATGAAAAGAGAATATGAAAGATATGGAGAACGGAGCTACAAACCCTATCAGAAAACCGAAGACCAAAGCATGTAGTTTCCTGATCCGCAAAATTGGCAGAGCAGCAAGTACACTAATCCATACAATCAACATGTAAATAGTTAAAACATAATATAGTTAAAACATAAGCTAATACTACTGCTACTGCAACTCCAACATATTTTAGGCTAAACATATTCGATGGTCACCACAGATAGTATAGCGGAATAGTCGCCGTTCTTGACTTGATCAAAGGTTGGAGGAAAGCGTAATCCGTTACAGGAAATCTCGATTGAAATTCAGCAACAGTGCTTACTGATTCTGCTCAACATTTTTGCCCGAATTCCGTCTTAGCGTATCCTTCCAAGAGTTTTCGGAGCAATTCTTCTTTGTGCTAGTTTAGGATTGTTGAGAGAATCAAACCACGGATTCAACAGTTCCTTAAATAATGATGTTAGTTCATCCGTGCTATTGCCTGTCTTTTCTTGATTTGGTTACTTGCATTCCCTCATAGAATAGTCAAACAGAACTGCTATACAAATAAATGCAGAGTGATCAACGGATCTACGACCACAAGTGCCCGAAGATCCTAGTCCACCAATTGAAGAGATCGAACAAGTGGTGGACATAGAAGCACTTGAGCGTGATAAGGCTCGGTTGTCGCAGATAATAGGCAAAACAGGTAAGGAACTGGACGACATGATAGCCAGACTAGGTACTGAGGCAAATCAAGTTGCAAACAAAGTTAGCGACGAAGCAAGCGCCGTTATGAACTATCATCGTTCTGCGTCTCGAAAGATCGTGGAGACTGTCAATAATGAGGAAACGAGTGTTCGCGAGACTGTTTTTTCTCTTGCAAGCTCGCTGGATTATTTCTTCTGGGTTGTCGCAGGACTACTTGTAGGCTTCGGATTGGTTGCAGGTTACATAGTTTCAAGCGTTTCAAGGATATTTCTTGGAATTTTCTCTCTGGTGTGGTTAATAGTGGCCCTTGGGATACTATTCATACTTCATTCCAAGGTTTCCGCGCTAAGATCGCGATCCAATGATCTCGGGCAAGTTAAGGAGATGCAGGAGGAGATGACCGAGATGGTGGTATCGCTTCCACAGCCACAACCGGATGTGCAACTATTTGAAAGCTCTGCGAAGGCTCTTGGGGACGCAGTTGGCAAACTCACGTCAGCTGCTTCAGACTTGGTCAGCATTGATAAGCAAGCTATGAAGCTCCGCTCACGGGAACAATTCGTCCAATCTTTCTTAATGGCTCTCGATCACTATGGATTTGTGATAGAGGCTCAGTCAGTTGAGAAATTCAGAAAGGTTCTGGTCTTGGTCGACGACGAAGCATCTTACCTAGAATCTCTGACATCGAAATGCAAGGAAATGTTTCCGAGCATAGCTCAGGCCATTCTGAAGCTGGCGTATTTTGATTGCCAAGGGTACGTAAACGAGACCGATCGTCTATTGGAGGTCATCAAGAAAACTCCTTCGTTAAGGATCCAGCTCGCAAATCTGCTAATTCGGAACAAATTACTAACGGCGCCGAACACAAGTGAAAGTTTTGTGCCGGCACTATCCGAGCTCTTGATGAATCTTCAGACATATAGTTTGGATGCGGTAAAGGTGGAATCAGTTGGATTCTTAGAACGTCTCGCTGCTTTCAAGGTTGAAACGATAAACCACTTGGCACTATTTGATTTGAACATAGTCGAAGGTGTGGTAGAGTTGATGGCCTTCATGCCAAAGTCGTCCAGCAGTGAAAAGTCGCGAAATGAGGTGCTAGAGTATATCGCTACTGAATTACTACAGATAGACCCAAATTTTGTAGAGCTCTTAGTCAGGGCCGCTATTGGGGATGCGGGAAAGACAAAGTACTGGAGATTAATCGTGAAATCAAATAATTTACCAGGCCTTGCAGCAATTTTAGCTAAAAAACGACTCGCTCCTGTTCATTCGGAATTTGATAAGAACATATACATTCGTCATCTGCTGCTGGCAATGCAGGCTTCACATGATGAGTTCTCGTTGCAGGTAATCGAAAAGAACCTTCGTATGATCGAAGACACCATAATTACCCTTGAGAAGAATGTGAAACGGACCTCCCAGTTATACCGACTTCACCTGAATGATTTCTCCTATCTTCACTCGCACGTTCCAAAGACGATCGAAGCGACTGAAGACGAATTAATTGTAGCCACAGCGCATCGGTTATCGTTGAAGCCTAAGATTTTCGAGCTCTTGTATTTCTCTGCCGTGGGATCCGATAGGGTTACAAAGTCCTTTAACGAAGTCATCGGTAATGAGCAGACAGCCAAATTACTTGCTGATTTCTTGATGTCAAGCGGTTTCGTTCCAAAGAGCGGGTTCAGCAAATCGCTCGTATTATTGCTAAGAACGCGTAAATCTTTGGACCTCACGAACTTTGTGTTTGACTACGCACGATATGAAAAGCTACTAGAACGGTCTGATAACTTGTGGCGTTTCATGAAGGCGAAAGCTTGTTGCGAAAGAGCAAGACCTCTTAGTTTTGCAGAGATATTGGTCCTTTGTCCGTCAGATTCGCCTTTAGCATATGAAGATCAGTTGGTTGCAATCGCCAAAAAATTGATCCCAAGTAAATTCGGGAAAAATGAGCTGACGGAGGATCAGCAAGAACAAACTGCATTGGTGGCAACAATGCTCTTCTTGACCGGAGTTGGCGATTTCACCTACAGGTCACTTCTTGCGAAGATTGCTGTGAAGCCTTTTGCCTGTAGGATTCTTTATAGGTACATCTACCTCACAGACCAGTCCGCGATCGTAAGGATTGAACCAAGATTGGATGTGGCCGTAGTAGAGTCACTGGTGTTGCGCTCGGACGATCCAAATTTCAATTATTTCAAGTCGCAACTCGCTGACGGTCACTTCATAGGTAGCGCCGGCGAAGTCATCAATTCTCGGATGGCTGATATTTCAGCCTATATCAGAAAGTTCAAGAGGGCCGGTTTTGACTCGAGGTTGCTCGATGTTTTAGTAACGCCTCTGAGACATGCGTTGTACGATGCATTAGATCTAGAGACATTGCAAATACTGATTACGGCGCAAACACTTGTTGCCTACATGCTTACAATTCCACCAAACCACCATATGAACGCGATCATAGATTCGACTGAATTTGAGGCATCAGGAAATGTATTGGCAGCGAAGGATGGAAGTAAGTATCACGAACTAGTACGACTGTCAAGACCTACTAGGATAGGACTGGTGCCGTTAGAGATGCCATTTGAAATGTTTGCTACCAAGTTTGAAGAGGTATTTCGCGGTGCACTAAAAATGTACGACTCAAAGTTAGCTAACAGTCAAAACTCGGATTTTCGCAGTTTCTATATCACAAGGATATTTCCCTCTACAACTTCGCATAGAGAAATCTCCAGTGTGGGTGAAACACAAAAAACGTTCGAGATGATACGTATCTTAGCGAGGAGTTCGATGACGGCTGTCGAGTGTTTGATGCTTCTCGCATTATTGCAGCCTGTAGATCGTACCCAAGCGGCAGTTAGAAATGTGCTGCAAGCCGTATTGGACAGCTCGGAGCTAAAGCTATTCTATCAGGACATCGACCAAAGTAAGGAGATTCAGCTCAAGTTTGCAGATCATACATTGGATAGAGCACTGATGTCTGAATATAATGTCACGAAACTATCATCATTGTGTAAGGCTCTAGGGGAGCAGTTTGAGAATATGGGAGAGGAAAGGGCAAGAAAGAAGTTTTACGAGTCCTTGAAGAAGGCGTTACCCGAAGACCTGAGGCTGCCACCAAATAAGGAAGAGATTTTCATGAAGACATTGTTCGTGCGCGTGAGAAGCCTCGGTGCCTTGTTCAGAACGTAGTCACGTCTGACTCACTAGAAAGAAATAGAGAAAAGGTTGTCGTGATTATCTAACAGATATGGAAACAGGTAAGCTGATTGGTTTTCTCGTAGTTTTAGCGATTTTGATTTTTTTTGGGACTTTTGTTGCTCATGTTTCATCACCCACATCACCGACTTCCAGCTCGTCTAGTTCAAATTTGATCCAGGGGATCATAACTGGATTTGTAACTGTAGGACCATCCCAGCCATCATGCAGTGCAAATCAATCTTGCAATGTTAATCTGAGCGGTTACAGCTTACAGTTCACTTCTGTTTGCCAGGGAGCACCTTGCCAAAGCTATCTTGCAACCATAGCTCCTTCTGGTCATTACTCAATACTACTTGCACAGGGGCAGTATTCAATTACTGGTCTAGTTCCATCTTGTAACTGGGTCGGATGCTTTACTACATTCCCACTTACGGTCGAAGTTGTAGGAGGTTCGCAGATAGTAGCGAACATCAATATTGATACCGGAATCAGATGATACTTTATCGCAGAGGTGTTGTGTCGAATTTATTACTGTACTTCTCAAGAGACACCATTTCTTCTAAGGGATTTTCGCGCCTTTTTTCGTCCGGTTACCTTTCTTTGCCGGATATCCGAACCCGGCGATCACCGCAGGCTCAAGTTGTGGTGGAATTGCAAAGTCACGACGCAAGCTATCTATGTTAATTCCGGTAAAAACTCTGGAACAGACACCGTAAGACTTGAGACGAGTCTGTGAGAACTATGATTGCAAATTCACAGTTGGCCACCCACTTTCCAGTAGTACTGTCAGCGGCTAGCTGTCGGACATTATTGTGGTCCTGAATTGAGATGAAACGCCAGTGTTGTTCGTTCCACTTGCGGTTAGCCTTCATGCCTCCAATACTTTGAGTTTAACTTCAGGAGGAACTTTCTTTGAAGTATCATATTCTCTGCCTTCTAACTTTGCTGCTGCAGTCAAAAGCATCCATAACCATGCACCATTGGATGTTGGTTTGGCTTGTTCTTTAGTCCTTTCGCAGAACGGGGTTAGCTAGAAGCTAAAAGAGGGTTGTCTGGTACTGTTCCAGAGGTTTTCTCTTCTTCTCTGGGGCCTCGTCGAGATTTGTTGGTGATTCTGGGTGAATCTGCATGCTGTTTTTGATTTCTTTTGCTTGCTCAACAATTGGGGATTCCTGGGTCTGACCGAAGTAGTCGTTGATGTCAGATTGATGTCCTTCTGGTTTGAATAGAGTAGCCAGCTCTTCAGAGGCAAGCACGAACCTCGATTTCAAATAGTCGCCTACATCGTATTTTGCCGAAAGCCTAAGGCCGAGTTGCAGATATTTTTCAACAGAGCCCCTTGTAACAGAAGGCTGTAGCTGTCCTTCACATTTTAGACAAACTCCCTTGATCGGCATCCTTCTGTACTTTGCAGAGCAGTTCTTACATCTAAAGCGCTGTGAAGTATAGGCCTTGGTATTTCCTATAATATCTGGAAGAAGATGCGTTCTTAGTACTGATTTTACAACGTCGTGTGGATTTACTGCATTAATCTTCTCGGCTATCT